>NZ_JBHWZH010000221.1:0-6413 GCF_042728285.1 Streptomyces sp. NPDC060194
GAGCCCGCAGGACGTGGTCCTGCGGGCTCCGCGTGCGGCGGTGTGCCGGTGTCAGCCCTTGGCGCTGTAGTTCGGCGCCTCGACGGTCATCTGGATGTCGTGCGGGTGGCTCTCCTTGAGGCCCGCGGAGGTGATCCGCACGAAGCGGCCCTTGCTCTCCATCTCGTCGACGGAGGCGGCGCCCACGTACCCCATGGTCTGCCGCAGGCCGCCGACGAGCTGGTGCAGGACGGCGGCGAGCGGACCGCGGTAGGGCACCTGGCCCTCGATGCCCTCGGGGACGAGCTTGTCGTCGGAGGACACCTCGCCCTGGAAGTAGCGGTCCTTGGAGTACGAGCGGGCCTGGCCGCGGGACTGCATGGCGCCGAGCGAGCCCATGCCGCGGTAGGACTTGAACTGCTTGCCGTTGATGAACATCAGCTCGCCGGGCGACTCCTCGCAGCCCGCGAGCAGGCTGCCGAGCATGACCGTGTCGGCGCCGGCGGCCAGCGCCTTGCCGATGTCGCCGGAGTACTGCAGGCCGCCGTCGCCGATGACCGGGACGCCCGCCGCGCGGGCCGCGAGCGCCGCCTCGTAGATGGCGGTGACCTGCGGGACGCCGATGCCGGCGACCACGCGGGTGGTGCAGATGGAGCCGGGGCCCACGCCGACCTTCACGCCGTCGACGCCCGCGTCGATGAGCGCCTGGGCGCCGTCGCGGGTGGCGACGTTGCCGCCGATGACGTCGACGCCGACGCTCGACTTGATCTTGGCCATCCAGTCGAGCGCGTTGCGGTTGTGGCCGTGGGAGGTGTCGACGATGAGGAAGTCGACGCCGGCCGCGGCGAGCGCCTGGGCGCGCTCCAGCGCCTCGGGGCTGGCGCCCACGGCGGCGCCGACGAGCAGCCGGCCGTTGGCGTCCTTGGCCGCGTTGGGGTACTGCTCGGCCTTCTTGAAGTCCTTGACGGTGATGAGGCCCTTGAGGATGCCGGCATCGTCGACCAGCGGCAGCTTCTCGATCTTGTGGCGGCGCAGCAGCTCCATGGCGTCCACGCCGGAGATGCCGACCTTGCCGGTGACCAGCGGCATCGGCGTCATGACCTCGCGGACCTGGCGGCCGCGCTCGGTCTCGAACGCCATGTCGCGGTTGGTGACGATGCCGAGCAGCTTGCCCGAGCCGTCGGTGACCGGGACGCCGCTGATGCGGAACTTGGCGCAGATCGCGTCCGCCTCGCCGAGGGTGGCGTCCGGGCCGACGGTGATCGGGTCGGACACCATGCCGGACTCGGACCGCTTGACCAGGTCGACCTGGTTGACCTGGTCCTCGATCGACAGGTTGCGGTGCAGCACGCCGACGCCGCCCTGGCGGGCCATCGCGATGGCCATCCGGGACTCGGTCACCTTGTCCATCGCCGCGGACAGCAGGGGGATGTTGACCCGGACGTTGCGGGAGATCTGCGAGGAGGTGTCGACCGCGTTCGGGAGCACCTCGGACGCGCCCGGGAGCAGCAGCACGTCGTCGTAGGTCAGCCCCAGCGTGGCGAATTTGGCAGGCACTCCGTCGACGTTGGCAGTCATGACACCTTCCCAGATGGTCTTGCTCGGCGCGGACGTCCATGCTAACGGCCGATCGCACCGCTCCGAACCGCATGATTTTCGTACTTTTCTACGGGCCGTCGCCCGGTGCGGCGCCCGTCCGCGCGGCGCACGGTGCGCCGCGCCGCCTACTGCTCGGCGAGCGCGCGCAGCCGGCTCAGCGCGCGGTGCTGGGCGACCCGGACGGCGCCCGGCGTCATCCCGAGCACCTGGCCGGTCTCCTCGGCGGTGAGGCCGACGGCGATCCGCAGCAGGAGCAGCTCGCGCTGGCTGTCGGGCAACCGGGCCAGCAGCTTCTTCGCCCAGGCGGCGTCGCTGCTGAGCAGGGCGCGCTCCTCGGGGCCGAGCGAGTCGTCGGGCCGCTCGGGCATCTCGTCGCTGGGCACGGCCGTGGAGCCGGGGTGGCGCATGGCGGCCCGCTGGAGATCGGCGACCTTGTGGCCGGCGATCGCGAAGATGAAGGCCTCGAAGGGCCGGCCGGTGTCCTTGTAGCGCGGCAGCGCGAGGAGGACGGCGACGCAGACCTCCTGCGCGAGGTCCTCGACGAAGTGGCGGGCGTCACCGGGCAGCCGGTTGAGCCGGGTGCGGCAGTAGCGCAGGGCGAGGGGGTGGACGTGGGCCAGGAGGTCGTGCGTCGCCTGGTCGTCCCCGGCGACGGCGCGCCGGACGAGCGCGCCGATGGCCGAGCCGGGGGGCCTGGCGGTCTCGACTGCCTCGTCCTCCCGGTCGTCGCGCATCGGACCATGGTGCACCGGCACCACTCGATCCACGGCACCGCGGCCGTGGTTGTGCACCGAAGTGTTATGAGCAGCGTTGTGAGCAAGTGCGCCGGAGCTCATTCCCCGCACCATCCCCTCCCGCTCGACCGACTCGTATCCGAGGAACTCCACTCCTCAAGGATGCGGCATCGCCCGGGAAACGCCGCGCGGGCCGCCGCCGCCCCGCCCGCGCGGACGCCGGGCGGGGTCACGGCGGGCTTCAGCGCACGAGGCCCCAGCGGAAGCCGAGCGCGACGGCGTGCGCGCGGTCCGAGGCGCCGAGCTTCTTGAACAGCCGGCGGGCGTGCGTCTTGACGGTGTCCTCGGAGAGGAACAGCTCGCGGCCGATCTCGGCGTTCGAGCGGCCGTGGCTCATGCCCTCCAGGACCTGGATCTCGCGCGCGGTGAGCGTCGGCGCGGCGCCCATCTCGGCGGACCGCAGCCGGCGCGGAGCGAGCCGCCAGGTCGGGTCGGCGAGCGCCTGCGTGACGGTCGCGCGCAGCTCCGCGCGGGACGCGTCCTTGTGCAGGTAGCCGCGGGCGCCGGCGGCGACGGCCAGGGCCACGCCGTCGAGGTCCTCCGCGACGGTGAGCATGATGATCCGGGCGCCGGGGTCGGCGGACAGGAGCCGCCGCACGGTCTCGACCCCGCCGAGCCCGGGCATCCGGACGTCCATCAGGATCAGGTCGGAGCGGTCGGCGCCCCAGCGGCGGAGGACTTCCTCGCCGTTGGCCGCGGTCGTGACGCGCTCGACGCCGGGTACGGTCGCGACCGCCCGGCGGAGCGCCTCTCGGGCGAGCGGGGAGTCGTCGCAGACGAGGACGGAAGTCATGACTGTCCTCCGTGGCTCTCGCAGCTGTTGGGCGTCACCTTGAGCCTCCAGGCTGATGAAGTTCGTCACCTGTGCGGTCGACACCCTCGGACACCTGCCCGAGCGCTTTTCCTTTCAACCGCTTCGCACACTCAACGACGGTCACCCGAAAGAGTTACGGGCCGCGCGAACCGCTTCCCGGCGGTGAGCGTCGGGCGGCATGCCCCATTCAGACGCTTCCATTCGCGTTCAGGAGTTTTTGTCCGCATTTTGTGGATGAGTCATATTTACATGTAGTGAGATCGTAGATGTAGCGTGATGGGCATCACATCCACTTCGCAACGGTTTCAAGGGGCCCCGACATGGCTGATTTCTCCCGCCTTCCCGGACCGAACGCCGACCTGTGGGACTGGCAGCTCCTGGCCGCCTGCAGAGGGGTCGACAGCAGCCTCTTCTTCCACCCCGAGGGCGAGCGCGGGGCCGCCCGGAGCGCACGCGAGACCTCGGCGAAGGAGGTCTGCATGCGCTGCCCCGTCCGCGCGGAATGCGCCGCCCACGCCCTCGCCGTCCGCGAGCCCTACGGCGTCTGGGGCGGGCTGACCGAGGACGAGCGCGAGGAGCTGATGGGCCGGGCGCGCAACCGCATGACGACACCGGCGCGCAACGGCGACGTCAGCCCCGTCAGCCCCGTCGTCGCCTGAGGGCGCGCCGCGCTGTCAGGCCGCCGCCCGCGCCAGGTGGTCGAGCGTCGCGGCGACGGCCGGGACCTTCGCCAGGTCCGGCAGGCTCAGCGCCACGACCTCACGCAGCACCGCGGGCTCGACCGCGATCCGCCGCACCCCCTTCGCCCGGACCGACTCCATCGCGAGGGACGGCAGCACCGCGACCCCCAGGCCCGCGCCCACCAGACCCGCGACCGCCGGGTAGTCGTCCGTCGCGAAGTCGATCCGCGGGGTGAACCCGGCCCGCGCGCACACGTCGACCAGGTGCCGCCGGCACCGCGGGCACCCGGCGATCCACGACTCCTCCGCCAGCTCCCCGATCCCCACCGACTCCGCGTCCGCCAGCCGGTGCCCCTCCGGCACGAGACCCACCAGACGGTCGGTCAGCAGCGGCCGCACCACCAGGTCGTCCCACTCGGTGTCACCGGACCCGCCGTCCGCCGCACCGAGGGCGGCGTAGCGGAAGGCGAGGGCGACGTCGCAGTCGCCCTCGCGGAGCATCCGCACCGAGCGCGGCGGCTCCGCCTCCACGAGCGAGATCCGGGTGCCGGGGTGCTGCGCCCGCATCGCCGCCAGCGCGCTCGGCACCAGGGTCGAGCTGCCGCTCGGGAACGACGCGAGGCGCACCCGCCCCGCCCGCAGCCCGGCGATCGCCGCGACCTCCTCCTCCGCGGCCGTCAGCCCGGCGAGGATCCCCGCCGCGTGCCGCACCAGCGCCTCGCCGGCCTGGGTCAGGCGCATCTCCCGACCGGTCCTGACCAGGAGCGCGGTCCCTGCCGACGACTCCAGTGCCTTCATCTGCTGGCTCACGGCCGGCTGCGTGCAGCCCAGCTCACGGGCCGCCGCGGAGAACGAACCGGTCCCGGCGACGGCGCGCAGGACCCTCAGATGCCGAGCCTCGATCATGCTTCGAGCATAAGCACGCCTTGGGGGAAGGGGCGAATACCGTCTCGCGGCTTTGCCCGCGCCTCGCCTACCGTGTGCGGAATGAAGATTCTGTCGCTGAACCTCGGGCGCGCCACCCCGTCCGAGCACACCGGCCACTCCTCGGGCACGACGGGCATCGACAAGCGGCCGACGGACGGCTCCGCGTGGGTCTCCGACCCCGGGCCGCGGGGCACAGGGGGTAGCGGTGTCGCCGGCGACACCGTCTGCGACCTGCGCCACCACGGCGGCTCCGACCAGGCGGTCTACGCCTACGCGCGGGAGGAACTCGACGCGTGGGAGCGGGAGTTGGGCCGCCCGCTGCCGAGCGGCGCGTTCGGCGAGAACCTGACCACCACCGGGGTGGACGTCAGCGGGGCGCTGGTCGGGGAGCGCTGGCGGGTCGGCCCGCGGCTGCTCCTGGAGGTCACCGACGGCCGCATCCCGTGCCGCACCTTCCAGGGGCACCTGGGCGAGAAGGGCTGGATCAAGCGGTTCACGCAGGACGGCGGGACCGGGGCGTACCTGCGCGTCGTCGAGCCGGGCGAGATCAGGGCCGGCGACGCGGTGGAGATCGTGCACCGGCCCGACCACGGGGTGACCGCGACGATGGCCTTCCGCGCCGTGACCACCGACCGCTCGCTGCTGCCCCGGATCCTGGCGGCGGGCGACGCCCTGCACCCGGAGGCGCTGCGGACGGCGCGGGAGTACGTGGCGAGGAACGGCGCGGACCCGCAGCCGCCGGCCGCGCGGTAGACCCGGGCACCCGCGGCGCCGTCGCACCGTGGGCACTAACGTGCGGGTATGACGACTGCTTTGATCACGGGTGCCACGGCGGGGATCGGGGCCGCGTTCGCGCGGCGGCTGGCGGCGGACGGGCACAACCTCGTCCTGGTGGCGCGCGACACCGAGCGGCTGCGCGAGCAGGCCGTCGAACTGCACGACCGGCACGGCATCGAGGCGGAGGTGCTGACCGCGGACCTCGCCGACGAGGCGGGCATCGCAGCCGTCGAGAAGCGGCTCGCGGACCGGACCCACCCGGTGGACCTGCTGGTCAACAACGCGGGGTTCGGGAACAAGGGCCGCTTCCTCGACGTCCCCATGGCCGACGAGCTGAGGATGCTCACCGTGCACTGCGAGGCCGTGCTGCGGCTGACCGCGGCGGCGGCGGGACCGATGCGGGAGCGGGGCCGCGGCGGGGTGGTGAACGTGGCCTCGGTGGCGGCGTTCCTGCCCCGGGGCACGTACGGGGCGAGCAAGGCGTGGGTCGTGCAGTTCACTCAGGGCGCCGCGAAGGACCTCGCCGGGAGCGGGGTGCGGCTGATGGCGCTGTGCCCGGGGTTCGTGCGGACGGAGTTCCACCAGCGGGCCGGGATGGGCACGGCCGGGGTGCCGGACTGGGCCTGGCTCGACGCGGACAAGGTGGTCGCCGCCGCGCTCTCCGACCTCGCCCGCGGCCGCACCCTCTCCGTGCCCGACCCCCGCTACAAGGCGGTCATGGGCCTGGTCAAGGTCGCCCCCCGCGCCCTCCTCGGCGGCGTCAGCACCCGCGCGGGCCGCAAGTACGGCCCGCGATAGGGGCGGCCGGACGCCCGGAGGCCCGGTCCCCGTGCGAGACGGGGC
>NZ_JBHWZH010000222.1:0-6249 GCF_042728285.1 Streptomyces sp. NPDC060194
GGAGGAACCCTCCTCCCGCCGCGCCCTGCCCGCGGTCCCGCACCCCGCCGGCTCACACCTCGCGGTACACCGTCAGCATCCGGCTCGCGTGGTCGCCCGCGGGCAGCTCCGCCGCCAGGCCGTGCGCGGCGAGCGCCGCCCCGGTGCGGACGGTGCCCGCCGGCAGCGTCCCGCTGTCGTCGTCGACGTGGTAGACGGCCTGCGGGTCGAGCCCCCGCAGCCGCAGCCGGGGCGCGGGCACCCCGCTCGCCGGACCCGCCCGCCACTGCAGGACGACGGACTCCCCGCCGTCCGCGGCCACGTACTGCACGGCGTGCGTCGCGTCCCCCGGGGCGCCGAGCCGGTACTGCGCACCGTGCTGCACGGTCTCCCGCACCGCCTTGTACCGGGCGACGAACGCGGCCGCCTCGTCCAGCTCGTCCGCCGACCAGCGCGTCAGGTCGCCGCCGATCCCCAGCGCCCCGGCCATCGCGCTGTGGAACCGGAAGGGCAGCGGCACGGACCTGCGGGTGTGCGGGTTCGGGCTGTCGGTGACCCACGCGCCCATCACCTGCGCGGGATACACCTGCGAGAAACCGTGCTGGATGGCCAGCCGGTCCACCGCGTCGGTGTTGTCCGACGTCCACGCCTGGTCGGTGCGCGCCAGGCTCGCCAGGTCGACCCGGCCGCCGCCGCCCGCGCACGCCTCGATCCGCAGGGCCGGCCGCGCGGCCCGCAGCCGGTCCAGGACCCGCTGGGCGCCGAGCGCGTGCTCGACGAAGACCCGCCGGCCGTCGACCCGCCCGCCCGTCGTACCCGCCTCCGTGAACGACCGGTTGAAGTCCCACTTCAGGAAGTCCACGTCGAACGCGTCGACCGTCCGCACCAGCCACTCCAGCGCCCAGTCGGCGACCTCGGGCCGGGAGAAGTCCAGGACCAGCTGGTTGCGCAGGGTGTGCGGGGTCCGGTCGGGCAGGTGCAGCACCCACTCCGGCCGGGTGCGGTACAGCGCGCTGTCGGGGTTGACCATCTCGGGCTCGACCCACAGCCCGAACCGCATGCCCAGGCCGTGCACGTGGTCGGCGAGCGGCCGCAGCCCGTCGGGGAACGCGCCCGGCCGGGCCGTCCAGTCGCCGAGCCCCGCCCGGTCGCTGTCGCGCGCCCCGAACCAGCCGTCGTCCACGACGAACAGCTCCGCGCCGATCCGCGCGGCGAGGTCGGCGAGACCGCGCTGGTTGTCGTGGCTGACGTCGAAGGCCGTGGCCTCCCAGGAGTTGTAGAGCACGGGCCGCAACTCGTCGGCAGCAGGCAGGACGTGGGCGCGCACGTACGCGTGCCACGCCCGCGACGCCCCGCCGAACCCGCCCGTGCCGTACTGCCCGGCGCTGACCGGCGTCGTCCACGACTCGCCCGGGGCGAGGGCGAGTTCGACGCCCTCGTGCCCGCTCCCGGTGAGCACACTGCACCGGCCCACCGCCGAACGCACCGCCGTAGTGCGCCAACTCCCCGACGTGGCCAGAATGATCGACCACACCTCGCCGCTCTCCTCGCCGGCGTCCCCGCCGTCGAGGGTGACCCACGGGTTGCCCTGGTGGCCGGTGTGCCCGCGCCGGCTGCCCCACGTCGTCTCGCCGACGGCGAGCGGGGTGCGCCGCAGCTGGAACTCGCCGACCCAGCGCCCGTGCACCGCGGAGGCCCGGTACTCCGGGAGCACCGGCAGGTTCCACTGCGCGGCCGCGTGCCGCACCAGCGTCAGCGGCCGCCCGCCCTGCGCGCCGGTGTGCCGCAGCTCCGTCCAGCGCTCGACCACCGGGCTCTCCCGGCGCACCCGGTAGTGCAGCCGCCATGCGAGGGGCCGCCCCGCGTCGCGCAGGCCGACCGTCAACTCGGCCCCGTCGGCGTCCTCCTGGACGTCGTAGCCCTCCACGACCGGCTCGACCGCGCCCGTGCCGTCGGCGTAGCGCACGTCGAGGGCGGGCGGCGCGAACCGCACCTGGCCGTCGACGGCGAGCTCCTCCGTCCCGTCGAGCGGCGAGTGGAAGCTGTTCCCCTCGGCGTCCGGCTCGTACGCGGCCACCGCGTCGGCCAGGGTGAGCGGGCCGCCCCAGTGCAGGGTGCGGACGGTGCCGGCCCCGGTGTCGACGCGCAGCGCGTAGGCGGTGGGGCCCGCGTGCAGCAGGACGGTGCCCGACGGGCGGTCGGTCTCGATCAGCGGCATCGGCGGGCCTCCCGCACGACGACGACGTCACCGGCCGGGACGGTCACGGACCCCGTGAGCGCCGCCCCGTCGAGCCGGACGCACCCGTCCCCGACGGGGACGACCGCCTCGGTGTCGGTGTGGTTGACGAGGAAGAGGTACCCCCGGTCACCCGCGACCCGCCGGACGGCCTCGACGCCCGGCGGTACCTCGGCCACCGGGTCCACCCCGGCCTCCGCGCACACCTCGCCCAGCAGCGTCCGCAGCGCCTGCGCGGGCAGCGCGGCCGCCGCGTACCAGCCCACCCCGTCGCCGTAGCCGTGCCGGGTGACGGCCGGGCCGCCGCGCGCGGGCCCGCCGTCGGGCCCCTCGGCGAACCGCAGCCGCGCGGTGCACCCGCGCGACTCGACGCGCTCGGTCCACACCGTCGCGCGCGACCCGTCGGAGAGCAGCGCCGACTCGCCCACCCGCAGCGGCAGGTACTCGTCGACGACCAGCCCGAGCAGCTCGCGGAACGCGCCGGGGTAACCCCCGGTCCGCACCCGGTCGTTGGCGTCGACCGCACCGCTGAACGGCCCGAACACCGCGTGCCCGCCGCCGCGCACGAACGCGTGCAGGGACTCCGCGTCGGCGTCCGTCACCAGGTACTGGCTGGGCGCGACGACGACCCGGTAGGGGGTGAGGTCGGCGTCCGGCGCGACGAGGTCGCAGGTGACGCCGAGGTCCCACAGCGCCTCGTACCAGGCCCGGATCGCGTCCAGGTACCGCAGCCGCTCCGAGGGGCGGGCCTCCAGTTCGAGCGCCCACCAGGCGTGCCAGTCGAAGAGCAGCGCGACCTGCGCCGTCACCCGGCTGCCGCGCACCTGCGACAGCTCGGCCAGCTCCGCGCCGAGCGCGGTGACCTCGCCCCAGGTGCGGGTCTCCGTGCCGCCGTGCGGGAGCATCGCGGAGTGCCACTTCTCGGCGCCCGCGCGCGACTGCCGCCACTGGAAGAACATGATCCCGTCGGCCCCGCGCGCCAGGTGCGTGAGGCTGTTGCGGCGCATCTCGCCCGGCGCCTTCGGCACGTTCACCGGCTGCCAGTTGACCGCCGACGTCGAGTGCTCCATCAGCAGCCACGGCCGCCCGCCGGCCATCCCCCGCGCCAGGTCGGCATTGAGGGCCAGATCGATGTGGTTGCCCGGATCGGCCGCGACCAGGTAGTGGTCGACGGAGACGATGTCGGACTCCCGCGCGAACGCGTGCCCGTCGACCTTCTTCTCCAGGGTGCCGAGCAGGTTCGTCGTCAGCGGGATGCCGGGGGCCAGCTCGCGCAGGAGCGCGCTCTCGGCGCGGTGCCGCTCCAGGAGCGCGTCGGAGGAGAAGCGCCGGTAGTCCAGCTCCTGGCCGGGGTTGCGGAACGCGGTGGTCTCGCTCGGCGGGTCGATCTCCGTCCACTCGCCGTAGCGCTGCCCCCAGAAGTCCGTGCCCCAGACCTCGTTGACCCGGTTCAGGGTGGTGTACCGGGCCCGCAGCCACCGGCGGAACGCCTCCCCGCTGGTCGCGCAGTAGCAGAGCGCGTTGTGGTTGCCCCACTCGTTGTGCACGTGCCACATGACCACCGCCGGGTGGTCGGCGTACCGCCGGGCCAGCGCCGTCACCATCGCGTCGGACGCCCGCGCGTAGTCCGGGCTGCTCGGGCAGAACGCCTGCCGGCTGCCGTGGGTGAGCCGGGTGCCGGCCGCGTTCTGCGGGCGCGCGTCGGGGTGCGCCGTGCTGAACCACGGCGGGGGAGCGGCGGTCGGGGTGGCGAGGTCGACGGCGATGCCGCCCTCGTGCAGCAGGTCCAGGACGGTGTCGAGCAGCGTCCAGTCGTACACCCCGCGGCGCGGCTCCAGGCGGGACCAGGAGAACACCCCGACGGTGACGAGGTTGACCCCCGCCTCCCGCATCAGCCGGACGTCCTCCGGCCACACCTCGGCCGGCCACTGCTCGGGGTTGTAGTCGCCGCCGTACGCGATCCCGCCGAGCCGGTCGATGAGCGCGCCGAGCGGGTCCGTCCCGTCGGGCGCGTGCGTCGTGCCGGTCATGACTTCACCGCCCCGGCCGCGAGGCCCGCGCGCCAGTAGCGCTGGAGCAGCAGGAAGGTGAGGACGATCGGCACCACCGAGATCAGCGCGCCGACGAGGGTCAGCGTCTGCAGCTGCGGGTCCCGGCTGGTCTGCGACTGCCAGGTGAACAGGCCGAGCGTGACCGGGTAGAGCCGGTCGTCCTGCAGCATGATCAGCGGCAGCAGGAAGTTGTTCCAGATGACGACGAACTGGAACAGGAAGACGGTCACCAGCGCGGGGGACATCATCCGCAGCGCGATCGACCGGAAGATCGTCCACTCGCCGGCCCCGTCGATCCGGGCCGCCTCGATGACCTCCTCGGGGATGGACGCGACCGCGAAGATCCGCGACAGGTACACCCCGAACGGGCTGACGATGCTGGGCAGGAACACCGACCAGAACGTGTTGGTCGCGTCCACCTCGGCGAACAGCAGGAAGAGCGGCAGCGCGAGCGCGGTGGCGGGGACCAGGACCCCGCCGAGGATGACGGAGAAGACGGCCTCGCGGCCCTTGAACTGGTACACGGCCAGCGCGTACCCGGCCATCGCGGCGAGCAGGGTGCCCACCGCCGCGCCGAGCCCGGCGTAGAGCAGGCTGTTGCCGAGCCAGCGCAGGTAGACGCCGTCCTGCTGGGTGAACAGCGCGGAGAGGTTCGCGCCCAGGTGCCAGTCGGCGGGCAGCAGGCCCGGGGTGGTGACCAGGTCACCCTGGCTCTTGGTCGAGGAGACGACCAGCCAGTACACCGGCAGCAGCATGTAGCCGGCGACCAGCGCCATGAACACGAACGCCGGTACGGCGGCCAGGCTGCGGCCGCGCTTCGGGCCGCTCGTCAGGTCGCCGGGCGCGGGGGCGTGCGCCCCTTCGGTACGGGTCAGGAGAGTCACTTCTGCCCCCTGGAGGTGAGGCGGAGGAACAGGAAGGACAGCACGAACGTCGCCACCGCGAGCAGCACCGACAGGGCCGCCGCCTCGCTGTAGCGGTCGGCCGCGGCCAGCGAGTACGCGGCCAGGTTCGGCGTGTACGTGCTGGTCACGCTGGTGGAGATGGCCCGGAAGACCTGCGGCTCGGTGAACAGCTGGAACGTCCCGATGAGCGAGAACACCCCGGTGAGCACCATCGCGGGACGGATGATCGGCACCTTGATGCGCATCGCGATCGTCCACGCGCTCGCGCCGTCCACCCGCGCCGCCTCGGAGAGGTCGGCGGGGACGGCCTGGAGCGCCGCGTACATGATCAGCATGTTGTAGCCGGTGTACGTCCAGGTCACGACGTTGCCGATCGAGAACAGGATCGCGCCGGGGCCGAGGAAGTCGACGTCGACGCTCACCGAGCGCAGCACGTCGACGATCGGCGAGAGCCGCGGGTCGTACAGGAACGCCCACATCAGGGCGGCGACGACGCCGGGGATGCCGTACGGCACGAAGTAGACCAGCCGGAAGAAGCGCTTGAGGCGGCTGACCGCGGAGTCGAGCAGCAGCGCGAGGGCCAGGGCGAGCGCCAGCATCACCGGGATCTGCACCAGCGCGAACAGTGCGACGCGCAGCAGGCTGTCGGTGAAGAACGGCTCGGACATCACCTCGCCGTACTGCCGGAAGCCGGCGAACACGGTCTCGGTGCGGCCGAAGGTGCCGCCGACGCGCTCGGTGGCGTGCAGGCTCTGCCAGAAGGCGTAGCCGACCGGCAGGAGCGTGAACAGGACGAACGGGATCAGGAACGGGGCGAGGAACGCGAAGGGGGCGAGCGTGCGGCGCGGGGCCTTCGGCCGCGGCTTCGCGCTCGCCCGCGCCTGCGCGGCGGGCGCGGCGTGCGGGGTGGGGGTGGTGGTCATCACCGGTGACTTTCCGGTCGGCTTCCGGGGGCGGGACGGGCGGGCCCGCGGCCTTGCGCGGCGGGGGCCTGCGGCCTTTTCGCGCGGGGGCCTGCGGCCTCTCTGGCGGGGGCCTGCGGCCTCTTCGGGCGGGGGCCTGCGGGGCCGCCCCACCG
>NZ_JBHWZH010000223.1:0-6197 GCF_042728285.1 Streptomyces sp. NPDC060194
GACTCTTCCGAGTCCCGGGCCCTTCGCTTCAGTAGCGGGGACAGGATTTGAACCTGCGACCTCTGGGTTATGAGCCCAGCGAGCTACCGAGCTGCTCCACCCCGCGTCGTTGTGTGCACCACCGTACGCGGACGGCCGCCACCTGTGCAAATCCATTACGCACGACCCCCGGGCGCGCCCGGGATCCAGGCCGTACGCCGCGGGTCCCGGGGCAGCCGTGCGCCGCGGGTCGCGGGCGCGGCGCGGTCAGGCCGTGAGCTCCTGCCGCAGTGCCTCCAGCAGCCGGCCCGCGCGCTCCGCGACCTCCGCCGGCCCCAGCGCCACCGCCCGCTCGCACCACTTGCGGCCCTCGTCGAGCTCGCCCCGCCGGGCGGTGAGCAGCGCCATGCGCAGGGCGGCCCTCCCGTGGCCCGCCAGGGCGGCGCGGCCCCACCACAGGGCCGCCTCCGCCTCACTGCCCTCCCGGGCGAGCAGCAGACCCAGGTTGAAGGCCCCGTTGCGGCTGCCGGCCTCGGCCGCCTCCCGGTACCAGCGGGCCGCCTCCGCGGCGTCCCCGCGCGCGGCGGCGAGCATCCCGACGCGCACCTGCGCGCGGCGGTGCCCCTGCTCGGCGGCGCGCTCGTACCACTCCTCGCACTCGGTCTTCTCGGTGAGCGACTCGCCGAGGACGGCGACGTCCTGGTGCGGCCGGCGGTCGAGCAGCGTGCCGAGGCGGAAGGCGGCCTCGGCGCTGCCGCTGCCGGCGGCGCACCGCAGGTGGCGCTCGGCGGCCTGCTCGTCGCCGTCCCGCAGCAGCGCGATGCCGACCTGGAGCGCGGCCTCGGTGTGGCCGGCCGCGGCGGCGCGGGCGTACCACTGCAGCGCCTTGCCGTCGTCCTCGCGACCGGCGTAGAGGATGCCCAGGTTGAACGCCGCGTCGACGCTGCCCGCCTCGGCCGCCTTGGAGAACCACGGCTCGGCGCCCGCCGCGTCGCCGCCCTGGAGCAGCAGCACGGCGAGCGCGTTGGCGGCCTCGCGGTGGCCCGCGTAGGCCGCCCGCCGGTACCAGGCCTCGGCCTGCGCCGTACGGCTCTGCTGGGCGCACAGCAGGCCGAGGTTGTACGCGCCGTTGATGTCGCCGGCGTCCATCGCGGCGCGGTACCAGCGCTCGGCGGTCTGCTTCTCGCCGCGGGCGGCGTGCAGGGCGCCGAGCGCGTTGGCTGCGTTGCCGTCGCCCTCCTGGGCGGCGCGCAGCCACCACACGGCGGCGTTCTCCTCGTCGCCGGCGTCGCGCAGGAGGAAGCCGAGGGCGCAGGCCGCCCGCGGCTCGCCGTCCTTGGCGGACGTCAGGTACCAGCGCCCGGCCTCCTTGAGCAGGCCGCGGTCCTCCAGGATGGTCCCGAGGTGCAGGGCGGCGCGGCGGTGGCCGCGGGCGGCCGCCTGCCGGAACCACTGCTCGGCCTCCGCGGCGGGGGTCATGCCGCCGGGGGTGCGGTCGCCGGTCGGCTGCATCATCCCGGCGCCGGCGACGCCCTGGGCGACGGCGGCGCGGGCGCGGTCCTCCAGGGTGCGGGCGAGCCGGTAGGCCGCCTCGCGGTGGCCGCGCTCGGCGGCGGCCCGCATCCAGTGCTCGGCGCCGACGTCGGAGCGGTGCTCCAGGAGGTCGGCCAGCGCGTAGGCGCCCAGGACGTGCCCCTGCTCGGCGGACTGCCGCAGCCAGTACTCCGCGGCGACCTCGTCGCCGCGCTCGCGGTGGTGGCGGCCGAGGGCGTGGGCCGCGGCGGCGGAGCCCGCGACGGCGGCGACGCGCCACCAGCCGGCCGCCTCGTCGGCCTGGCCCCGCTGGTGGAGCAGGACGCCCAGGTTGTTCGCGGCGGCGCGGTCGCCGGCGGCGGTGGCCGCGCGCAGGAAGGGCTCGGCGCCCTCCAGGTCGCCGCGGCGCATGAGCAGGGCGCCGAGGAGGCTCATCGCCTCGACGTCACCGGCCTCGGCCGCCTGACGGTGGCGCAGCTCGTCCTCGACCGCGGCGGTGTCGTCGCCGTGGTCGGCCGGTTGCTCGAATCGCCCTGACTCCAACAGAGTTGTCCTGTCCCCCATGATCCTCATCGTGGCACCACCCACTGACAGTGCACACCAGGTAATCGGCGTCCGTAGAGGTCTCTACAGCGTTTTGTCGACATGCCCACAGAGAGACACGTCAAACCCGGATTCCCCAACTCCCCCCGCACGGAGCATTCTTCGCACGAATCCCCTTCCGTGTCGCGTCGCGCCCCGAACGAACGGAAGGCCCGAATCCTTGTCGGATTCAGGCCTTCCGGTGCAGTAGCGGGGACAGGATTTGAACCTGCGACCTCTGGGTTATGAGCCCAGCGAGCTACCGAGCTGCTCCACCCCGCGTCGTTGTGTTCTCACACTATCACGAGGCGGAGGGAGCCCTGCCCGGTTGCCGGTCCCCCGGCCGGTCAGCTGCCCGAGTCGCCGGCCGGTTTCTCGTCCGCGGGCTTGTCGGCCGCGGGCTTCTCCGCGGCCGGCTTCTCGGCGGCCGGCTTCTCCGCGGCCGGCTTGTCGTCGGCCGCCGCCTGGGCGGCGTCGGCGCGCCGGAGGGCCGCCTGCAGCTCGTCCTGGGCCTCGCCGTACGCCTGCCAGTCGCCTTCCTTGAGCGCCGCCTCGCCCTTGTCGAACGCCGCCTGGGCGTCGTCCAGGGCTTCCTTGACCGTCGGGTCCTGGGTGCCCGGGTCGGAGGGCTCGGACGGTTCGTCCGGCTCGCCGGGATCCGTCGGGTCCGCCGGCTCCGCGCCCTCCGCGTCGAACACCTTGTTCAGCGCGTCGCCCAGGTTGTCCTCGAAGGCGGTCCTGCCGCCGTAGGAGACCGCCACCTTCTTCAGCAGCGGGTACTGGGCGTCGTTGCCCTTGACGTAGATCGGCTCGACGTAGAGGAACCCTCTGTCCATCGGCACGGTCAGCAGGTTGCCGAACAGCAGACTGGACTGGGAGTTCTCCATCTCACGGGTGAACCGGCCCACGTCGTTGTTGGTGTTGAGCTTGTTCTGCCACTGCACCGGGCCGTCGACCTCGTCCCCGGTCACCCTGAGGAGGTCTATCGAGCCGTAGCTGTCGCTCGTGGCGTCGGCGTCGACCGCCATGAAGGCGGACAGGTTCGGCCGGTTGTCCGGGGTGAAGGTGGTCGTCAGCGAGAACTTCTGCTGACTCTGCCCCGGCATCGCGAGCGAGAGGTAGTACGGCGGGACCGCCTGCCCCTTCTTGCCCGACGTCGGGTCGTCCGGGACCTCCCACACGTCACTCGCGTTGTAGAACTGGTCGGCGTTGGTCACGTGGTACAGACCGAGCAGCTCGCGCTGGACCTTGAACATGTCCTGCGGGTAGCGCAGGTGCTCCAGCAGCTCCGGGGCGATGTCGGACTTGGCCTTCACCGTGCCCGGGAACGCCTTCTTCCAGGTCTTGAGGACCGGGTCCTTCTCGTCCCAGGTGTAGAGGTTCACCGTGCCGTCGTAGGCGTCGACGGTGGCCTTCACCGAGTTCCGGATGTAGTTGACCTGGTTCTCCTGGGCCACGACCGCCCGCTGGCTGTCCTGGTCGGTCAGCGAGTCGGCGGTGGTGTCGCCCAGCGTGGTCCGCGAGGCGTACGGGTAGCCGTCGGAGGTGGTGTAGGCGTCGACGATCCACTGGATCCGGTCGCCGACCACCGCCGGGTAGGCGTCGCCGTCGATCGTCAGCCAGGGGGCGACGGCCTCGACGCGCTCCTTGGGAGTGCGGTTGTAGAGGATCTGGGATCCCTCGCCGATGGCGCCCGAGTACAGCATCTGCGGTTCGCCGAACGCGGCCGCGTAGGTGGCGCGGTTCAGCGGGCTGGAGAGGTCGATGCCGCCCTTGCCGTCGTAGCTGTACGTCTTCTGCCCGTCGGAGTCCTCGTAGTCGAGCTCCTTCTGGGGCCCGCCGACGATGGAGTACTGGCGGGTCTTCTCGCCGAAGTAGATGCGCTGCTGGTAGTCCTCGTCGAAGGCGCCCTCGGGGTTGCTCGGGGTGTTCGACGCGTTGTTCTTCGTCGGCAGGCCGTTCTCGGTGAAGGCCGGGGAGCCCTCGGAACCCGCCTGGACCTCCGTGCCCTTGGCAGCGACCGCGCCGTAGCCGTGGGTGTAGATGAAGTGGTCGTTGATCCAGTTCCGCTTGTCGATCTGACCGAGGTCGAGCTCACGCAGACCGATCACGGTGTCCTGGCCGTTGTAGCGGTCGACGTCCAGGGTGGTGGGGAACTGGTAGTACTTCCGCTTCTGCTCCAGCGTCTTGAACGTCGGCGACACGATGTTCGGGTCGTTGACGCGGTAGCTGGCCGTCTCGTCGGCGCGCTTGCGCTGGGCCGCGCCGTCGGTGATCGCGGCGTTGCCCTCGTAGTCCTTGGGCTTGACGCCGTCGATGCCGTACGCCTTGCGGGTCGCCTCGATGTTCTTCTCGATGTACGGCGTCTCCTTGGCCTGCTCGTTCGGCTGGACCTGGAACTTCTGGACGATCGCCGGGTAGAGCCCGCCGACCAGGACCGCCGAGAGCACCATGAGGCCGAGGCCGATGAGCGGCAGCTGCCAGGTGCGCCGCCACAGGGTGGCGAAGAACAGCACCGCGCAGATGACCGCGATGCAGAAGAGGATCGTCTTGGCCGGCAGATAGGCGTTGGCGTCGACGTACCGCAGGCCGACCCAGTTGTCGGCGGCCTTCACGTTGCCCGACTTCACCGCGAGCCCGTACCGGTCGAGCCAGTAGGCGACGGCCTTCAGGGCGACGAAGATGCCGAGCAGGACGGAGAGGTGGCCGGTGGCCGCCGCCGTCGCCCGGGCGCCGGGGCTGGTGATCCGCAGCCCGCCGTACAGGTAGTGCACCAGCGCGGCGGCGATCAGGGAGAGCACCACCGCGCCGAAGCCGAAGCCGAGAACGAAGCGGTACCAGGGCAGGTCGAACGCGTAGAACGACACGTCCATGCCGAACTGCGGGTCCTTCTGGCCGAACGACTGGCCGTTGACCCACAGCATCCAGGTGCGCCACTGCCCGGAGGCGGACGCGCCGGCGATCAGCCCGACCAGAGCGGTGA
This sequence comes from Streptomyces sp. NPDC060194, assembly GCF_042728285.1. NCBI lineage: Bacteria > Bacillati > Actinomycetota > Actinomycetes > Kitasatosporales > Streptomycetaceae > Streptomyces > Streptomyces sp. NPDC060194. The sequence goes on from NZ_JBHWZH010000223.1 coordinate 5,078, forward strand.
TGCCGAGCAGCAGCCACTTCTTGTACGGGGCGATGCCCATCCGGTAGCGGTCGAGGCTCTGCTGCTCCAGCGACATGGCGCTGAGCGGCGGGCGCAGCCGGTGGGCCAGCCAGATGTTGACCCCGATCGCCGCGGCCATCAGGAGGCCGAAGACGACGAAGAGGCCGATCTTGGTCCACAGGGTGGTGGTGAAGACGGACGAGTAGTTCACCGAGCGGTACCAGAGCCAGTCGGTCCAGAACCCGGCGAACATCACGAACACCATGGCGAGGACGGCCAGGACGCCCAGTGTCATCAGCAGGGTCCGGGCACGCCGGGACGGTCGGCCGACTCTGATCCGTGGCCCGGAGGGGCCTCCGCCGCGGTCCGGCATCTGGAAAGCCAAGGTGCGCACCTCGAAGTTCGCTGTTGGTCGCTCGCCGGTCCGTGTCCGGTGCGAGGGTCTTCGGGGCCCCGATGGTTGAGGCCCATACCTATGCAACTTACTCAGGCTTTACTCAGTTCCCGATTTCGGGGCCGAACGAGGCAGGATTGTGACCATGTCCGAAACACCTCTCGCGGCCAGCCCGCTGACCCGCGCCGTGCTCGAGATCGACGAGTACGCCGCCACCCTCGGCTGGGACCAGCCCGCCCGTCTCTTCGCCCTCGTCGACACCGAACGGCTCCGCTCCCAGGAGCCCGCCCTCGCCGCCCAGCTCGGGCTCGACGGCGACGCAGAACCCGCCCCCCTCACCCCGGTGGAGCAGGACGAGGTGCCCGCCGGCACCCCGCTCGACGAGTTCCTCGGCACGATCGCCTGGCCGGAGGCGGTCGGCGGCTGCGCGATGACCGTGGAGCGGCTGATGCTGCCGCCGTCGGCCGAGGCGTCGGTCCCCGACGGGCTCGACGACGCGGGCCTGGCCGCCTGGGTCGCGAAGCACCCCGACCGGCAGGAGGTGCGGATGACGGTCGCCGTGCTGCGCGACGGCGCCCGGGAGTCGGCGCTGCGGCTGCGCGAGAAGGACGCGGCGAGCGAGGTGCTGACCGGGTCCGGGCTGGTGCCGGGGCTCGCCGAGGCGCTGGCGGCGACGTTCGAGGACTGAGCCGTCGTCCGCGCGGGCACCGGGGGCCGGTGTCCGCG
>NZ_JBHWZH010000224.1:0-6079 GCF_042728285.1 Streptomyces sp. NPDC060194
GGCACGAACTGGGGGGTTCGTGCCGGCCCCGCTCTCCGTTCGCGCCCGCGCGGCCCGCACCCGTCGTCCGAGCCGGCCCCGTACGCCCTCCGCGCGGAGGGCCGGCGCGCTACGCGCGGACCGCGTCCGCCGGCTGCCGGCCCGCCGCGGCCGCGAGCCGCCCCAGCGCCTCCGCCTTGTCGCACGCGTGCGCCCCGAGCCCCGTCTGGCGGGCGACGATGCCGCGCTCAGCGCGCATCAGGCGCCAGCCGCGGCGCAGCAGGAACGGCACCGACTTGCGGCTCTCCCTCAGGTCCCGCAGCAGCCGCCGGCGGAACGTCGTCACCGGTCCGCGCGACAGGCACAGCGCGTCGGCGAGCACCCCCAGCTCGCGGCAGCGCCCGATGACGTCGGCGGCGAAGATGCCCTCGGCGATGAACACGGGCGTGCGCCCGATGTCCAGGGTCGCGACCCCGGTACGGGAGCTGGTGGACAGCTCGTACACCGGAACGTCCGTACGGCCGGTGGCGCAGAGTTCGACGATCGCGGCGACCGCGGTGTCGGCGTCCCAGGAGGCGGGGTGGTCCCAGTCGATGTCCGCGCTGCCGGAGACCGTCGGGAGGGTCGGGTCGCCCGCCTCCTTGTAGAAGTCGTCGAGACGCAGGACGGGCAGGCGCGACTCGGCGGCCAGGAGGGACTTGCCCGACCCCGAGGGGCCGGTCAGGAGGACCACCCGGGAGGCGGGCCGCGCGGATGTCGAGGAGGAGCTCACGGGACACCATTGTGCGGCACGCGAGGGAATGTGCGACCCGCCGCGGCTCCCGTTGGTGCCGGAACGGCCCACTCAACTACGCTGCGCGCACGGATCGTTACGCCGACGAAAGGTGATCATGTCCCGACACGCAGCTCCCCGGAACCCCGCCAAGGCGCTGCTGCGCGCGGGCCTCACGGTCTCGGCCGCCGGCCTGGCGCTCGGCGCGGCGGGCGGCGCGGCCCACGCGGCCGAGGGGGCGGCGGCCCCGGCGGAGGGCCAGGCGGCCGCCTCGGCGGCGGACGCGGCCCAGACGCCCTCGGGTCCCACCTCGGTCGTCCTGGGCGCTCTGAACAGCGCCCTGACCCCCGCGGGCGACCTCCAGCTGAACCCGCTGGCGAACACCAGCGTCGACCCGCTCGCCAACGCGCTCGGCACCCAGGTCGCCGACTTCAAGCCCATCTCCACCGAGATCCTCACCGGCCCGCTCGCCCGCGGCGCCTCGCTGTCGGACCTGCTGCCGGGCTGACCCGCCCCGCGGCGCGCCGCCGCCCCGCCGGCCCGGCCTCCAGAAGGGGGCGGGCGGACGGGGCGGCGGCGTGCGGGGCGGGTGCGGCGGCGCGGTTCAGTACGCCGAGCCGGACGCGCCGAGCGAGCCCGTCGGGTGCCAGACGGTCTTGGTCTCCAGGAACGCCGTCAGCCGGCGGGTGCCGGGGTCGGCGGACCAGTCCACAGCCTGTGGGCGCAGCACGCGCTTGAGGTTGTCCGCCGCCGCGACCTCGAGCTCCCGGGCGAGGTCCGGGCCCGCGCCCGTGAGGTCGATCGCGTTGACGTCCTGGTGCGCGGCCAGCGACGGAGCGATGTCGGCCGCCCGGCCGGTCAGGATGTTGACGACCCCGCCGGGCACGTCGGACGTGGCGAGCACCTCGCCGAGCGACAGGGCGGGCAGCGCCGCCTTCTCGCTCGCGACCACGACGGCCGTGCTGCCCGTCGCGATCACCGGGGCGACCACCGAGACCAGGCCGAGGAGCGACGACTCCTGGGGCGCGAGGACGGCCACGACGCCGGTCGGCTCGGGGTTCGACAGGTTCAGGAACGGGCCCGCCACGGGGTTGGTGCCGCCGACGAGCTGGCCGATCTTGTCCGTCCAGCCCGCGTACCAGACCCAGCGGTCGACGGCCGCGTCCACGGCCTTGCGGGCCTCGGACTTCGACAGGCCCTCCGCCTGGCCGACCTCGGCCGCGAACTGCTCCCGGCGGCCCTCCAGCATCTCCGCGACGCGGTAGAGGACCTGTCCGCGGTTGTAGGCGGTCGCGCCCGACCAGCCGCCGAACGCCTTGCGCGCGGCGACGACCGCGTCACGGGCGTCCTTGCGCGTCGACAGCGGCGCGTTCGCCAGCCACTGGCCCTTCGTGTCGGTCACCTCGTACACCCGGCCGCTCTCGGAGCGGGGGAACTTGCCCCCGACGTACAGCTTGTAGGTCTTGAACACGTTCAAGCGGGTCTGCTGCTCAGACATCGAGGTACGCCTCCAGGCCGTGGCGGCCGCCCTCGCGGCCGTAGCCCGACTCCTTGTAGCCGCCGAAGGGCGAGGTCGGGTCGAACTTGTTGAACGTGTTGGCCCAGACGACGCCCGCGCGGAGCTTGTTCGCGACCGCGAGGATGCGCGAGCCCTTCTCCGTCCAGATGCCGGCGGACAGGCCGTACTGGGTGTTGTTGGCCTTGGCGACCGCCTCGTCGGGGGTGCGGAAGGAGAGCACCGAGAGGACCGGGCCGAAGATCTCGTCGCGGGCGACGGTGTGCGCCTGGGTGACGTTCGTGAAGAGCGTCGGCGCGAACCAGTACCCCGAGGAGGGCAGTTCGCAGGCCGGGGACCAGCGCTCGGCGCCCTCGGCCTCGCCGGTCTCCGCGAGCGCGGTGATCCGGGCGAGCTGCTCGGCGGAGTTGATCGCGCCGATGTCGGTGTTCTTGTCCAGCGGGTCGCCCAGGCGCAGCGTCGAAAGGCGGCGCTTGAGGGCGTCGAGCAGCTCGTCCTGGATCGACTCCTGCACCAGGAGGCGCGATCCGGCGCAGCAGACCTGGCCCTGGTTGAAGAAGATGCCGGTGACGATGCCCTCGACGGCCTGCTCGATGGGAGCGTCGTCGAAGACGATGTTCGCGCCCTTGCCGCCGAGCTCCAGGGTGACCTTCTTGCCGGTCCCCGCGACGGACCGGGCGATCGCCTTGCCGACGGCGGTGGAGCCGGTGAACGCGACCTTGTTCACGTCCTCGTGCTCGACCAGGGCCGCGCCCGCGTCGCCGTAGCCGGGCAGGATGTTGACGACACCGCGCGGGAGGCCCGCCTGACGGCAGATGTCCGCGAAGAACAGCGCCGAGAGGGGGGTGGTCTCGGCGGGCTTCAGGACGACGGTGTTGCCGGTGGCGAGCGCCGGGGCGATCTTCCAGGCCAGCATGAGCAGCGGGAAGTTCCACGGGATGACCTGGCCGGCGACGCCCAGGGGGCGCGGGTTGCCGCCGTACCCCGCGTGGTCGAGCTTGTCCGCCCAGCCCGCGTAGTAGAAGAAGTGCGCGGCGACCAGGGGGAGGTCCGCGTCGCGGGTCTCCTTGATCGGCTTGCCGTTGTCGAGGGTCTCCAGGACGGCCAGTTCGCGGCTGCGCTCCTGGATGATCCGGGCGATCCGGAAGAGGTACTTGGCGCGCTCGGAGCCGGGCAGCGCCGACCAGGTCCCGAAGGCCCTGCGCGCGGCCTTCACGGCCCGGTCGACGTCGGCGGCGCCCGCGCGGGCGACCTCCGAGAGCACCTCCTCGGTGGACGGGCTGACCGTCTTGAAGACCTGGCCGTCGGCGGCGTCGGTGAACTCGCCGTCGATGAACAGGCCGTAGGAGGGCGCGATGTCGACGGCGGAGCGCGACTCGGGGGCCGGGGCGTACTCGAAAACAGATGCCATGGTGATCAGTCCACCGTCACGTAGTCGGGACCGGAGTAGCGCCCGGTGCTGAGCTTCTGGCGCTGCATCAGCAGGTCGTTGAGGAGCGAGGAGGCGCCGAAGCGGAACCAGTGCGGGTCCAGCCAGTCCGCGCCCGCGGTCTCGTTGACCAGGACCAGGAACTTGACCGCGTCCTTCGTGCTGCGGATGCCGCCGGCCGGCTTCACGCCGACCTGGACGCCGGTCTGCGCGCGGAAGTCGCGCACGGCCTCCAGCATGAGCAGGGTGTTCGCGGGCGTGGCGTTGACGCCGACCTTGCCGGTCGAGGTCTTGATGAAGTCGGCCCCGGCCATCATGCCGATCCAGGAGGCGCGCTTGATGTTGTCGTACGTCGACAGCTCGCCGGTCTCGAAGATGACCTTCAGGCGGGCGTCCTCGCCGTCCGCGCGGGCGCACTCCGCCTTCACCGCGGAGATCAGCTCGTAGGTCTCCAGGTAGCGGCCGGCCAGGAACGCGCCCCGGTCGATCACCATGTCGATCTCGTCCGCACCGGCGGCGACCGCGTCGCGGACGTCGGCGAGCTTCACCGGGAGGGCCGCGCGGCCCGCGGGGAAGGCGGTGGCGACGGAGGCGACCTTGACGTCGGCGTCGCCCAGGGCGGCCTTCGCGGTGGCCACCATGTCCGGGTAGACGCAGACCGCGGCGGTCGTCGGCGTGGTGCGGTCGGTCGGGTCGGGGTGGACGGCCTTGGCGGCGAGCGCCCGGACCTTGCCCGGGGTGTCCGCGCCTTCCAGGGTCGTCAGGTCGATCATCGAGACGGCCAGGTCGATGGCGTACGCCTTCGCCGTGGTCTTGATCGAACGCGTGCCGAGGGCGGCGGCGCGGGACTCCAGGCCGACGGCGTCGACGCCGGGCAGCCCGTGGAGGAAGCGCCGCAGCGCGCTGTCGGACGCGGTCGCGTCTGAGAATGCGGGTGCAGTCGTGGGCATGGTCACCACTCGAGCATATCTACGCGCGTAGCGGCCTGGCTAGGGGGAGGGGGTGCCGAGCTCTGTGACGACTCTCATCGCGGGCCCGCGATGAGAGTCGGCCGGGGCGGGCCGAGGCGCGCGCGGACGCCGTGCGCGCCTGTGACCGCCGTCATCGAACACCTGACGGTCATCGGGCACAATCGCCTCATGACACCTCCCGACCAGCGGTACGCCGACCGCGCCTACCGTTCCGGTTCCGCTCTCGCCGGCGGCGTCCTGCTGCTCGTGCTCGCCGGATGGCTCGGAATCGACGCGGTCGTCGACGGCACCGGCCGCACCCCCTGGGTCGCCCTCGCCGCGCTGCTCTGCGTCGTGCCCCTGGTCGTCGCCTTCACCCTGCGGCCGGCCGTCTTCGCCAACGACGACCGGATGCGGGTGCGCAACCCGTTCCGGCTGATCACCCTCCCCTGGGGCGCGGTCGACGGGATCCGCGGCAGCTACACCAACGAGGTGCACACCTCGGACGGCGGGAAGTACCAGCTGTGGTCGATCCCGGTCTCGCTGCGTGAGCGCAAGAAGGCCGCCAGGCGGCGCGCCCGCGCCGAGTCGCACGCCCGGGGAGGCGTCGCCCCCGACCGGGCCGGCAGCGCCGCGCACAAGGGCTACCTGGCCGACGCCGACGCGCGCGCCCAGGGCGACCGCGCCGTCTCCGAGCTCCGCGAGATCGCCGAGCGCAACGCCGCCCGTCCGGAGGCCCAGGGAACGCCCTCCGTACGCTGGGCCTACGAGATCATCGCCCCGGCGGCCGTCGGAGCGGTGGCGCTCGTGGTGCTGTGGGCGACGGGCTGAACGGCACGTGAGCTGAACGGGGGACGGAATGTCCGTGGGGATCGTGGGAGCGGGCCTTCCCGCGCTGCGGGGCTGCGCGCGGAAGACGCTGCGGGCGGCCGCACTGGCCGTGTTCGGGGCCGCGGCGGCGGTGCCCGCGCTGCTGAGCGGCAGCTGGCTGCTGACCAGTGGCGTGATGGGGCTGTTCAACCCCGTCGGGACCCCGGACCAGCTCGCCGCGCGCGGCATGGGGCTCCTGATGCTGCTGCTGGGACTGCTGCCCTTCGCCGCCGCCGGAACGGCTGTGAGGCGGGCCAGGACCCGGCGTGGCAAGGGCTGGGAGGCGGCGACCGTCGCCGGCATCCTCGCGCTGTTCGCGGGCGGGATCGCCTCGTGCGTCGGGGGAATGGCGCTGCTCGTCGGCCTGGGCAGCTGAGCGGCCTGTGATCGACGTCCTCAGGGGTGCTGTTTCCAGGAAGCAGCACCCCTGAGGACACGGTGCGAACCGCCTGTCACGTGATCACGTGCCAAGCGAACCGCCTGTCACGTGACCACGCGCTAAGCAAACCGCCTGTCTCTTATACACATCTCCGGACACGCACCTGGAGTGGAAGCGCAAGGGC
>NZ_JBHWZH010000225.1:0-6076 GCF_042728285.1 Streptomyces sp. NPDC060194
TGTATAAGAGACTACCACAACCGTGGGGGCCGGCCGCCGTTCGTCGCACCGCTACCGTGCCGGCTCGGGCTCCGGGTCCGGGGCGGGAGCGGACTCGTCCGTCCCGCCCGGGTCGGCCGGGGTCTTCACCGAGTCGAGGAGCAGCTGGGCCACGTCCACGACCTGGAGGCTCTCCTTGGCCTTGACACCCGTGGCGGAGCCACTTTCGGCAGCGGCCTTCTTGCCGTTGACGGAGTCCGTCAGCATGACGAGGCAGAACGGGCAGGCGGTGGAGACGATGTCCGGGTTGAGGGACAGCGCCTCGTCGACGCGCTCCTCGTTGACCCGCTTGCCGATCCGCTCCTCCATCCACATCCGCGCACCGCCGGCGCCGCAGCAGAAGCCGCGTTCCTTGTGGCGGTGCATCTCCTGCTGGCGCAGGCCGGGGACGGCGGACATGATCTCGCGCGGCGGCGTGTAGACCTTGTTGTGCCGGCCCAGGTAGCACGGGTCGTGGTACGTGATCAGCCCGTCGACCGGGGTGACCGGGACCAGCTTGCCCTCGTCGATGAGATGCTGGAGCAGCTGGGTGTGGTGGATGACCTCGAACTCGCCGCCGAGCTGCGGGTACTCGTTGGCGATGGTGTTGAAGCAGTGCGGGCAGGTGGCGACGATCTTCTTGGCCGACTTCGGCTTCTTCGTCGAGTCGTCCTCGTCGTCTTCTCCGAAGGCCATGTTCAGCATCGCGACGTTCTCGGTGGCGAGCTGCTGGAACAGCGGCTCGTTGCCGAGGCGGCGGGGGGAGTCACCGGTGCACTTCTCGTCGCCGCCCATGATCGCGAACTTGACGCCCGCCATGTGCAGCAGCTCCGCGAAGGCCTTGGTGGTCTTCTTGGCCCGGTCCTCCAGGGCGCCGGCGCAGCCGACCCAGTACAGGTAGTCGACCTCGGTGAGGTCCTCGACGTCCTTGCCGACGATCGGGACCTCGAAGTCGACCTCCTTGGTCCACTCGACGCGCTGCTTCTTGGCGAGCCCCCAGGGGTTGCCCTTCTTCTCCAGGTTCTTGAGCATCGTCCCGGCCTCGGAGGGGAACGACGACTCGATCATCACCTGGTAGCGGCGCATGTCGACGATGTGGTCGATGTGCTCGATGTCGACCGGGCACTGCTCGACGCAGGCACCGCAGGTGGTGCAGGACCACAGGACGTCGGGGTCGATGACACCGTTCTCCTCGACGGTCCCGATCAGCGGGCGCTCGGCCTCGGCGAGGGCCGACGCGGGAACGTCCTTGAGCTGCTCCGGGGTCGCCTTCTCGTTGCCCTCGGCGTCCTTGCCGCCGCCCGCGAGGAGGTACGGCGCCTTGGCGTGTGCGTGGTCGCGCAGCGACATGATGAGCAGCTTCGGGGAGAGCGGCTTGCCGGTGTTCCAGGCGGGGCACTGCGACTGGCAGCGGCCGCACTCGGTGCAGGTGGAGAAGTCGAGGATGCCCTTCCAGGAGAACTGCTCGACCTGGGAGACGCCGAAGGTGTCGTCCTCGCCCGGGTCCTCCCAGTCGATCTCCTTGCCGCCGGACGTCATCGGCTTCAGCTCGCCGAGCGCGCTCTCGCCGGTGGCGTTGCGCTTGAACCAGATGTTCGGGAAGCCGAGGAAGCGGTGCCAGGCCACACCCATGTTGGTGTTGAGCGAGACGGTGATCATCCAGATCAGCGACGTCCCGATCTTCACCATGGCCGTGAAGTAGATGAGGTTCTGCAGCGTCGCCGTGCTCAGCCCGTCGAAGGCCGCGACCAGCGGATAGGAGACGAAGTACGAGGCCTCGTAGTGGTCGACGCCCTGGATCGCGCCCTCGAGGCCGCGCAGGGTGAGGATGGCGAGGCCGATGATCAGGATGACGTACTCGACGAAGTACGCCTGCCAGGCCTTGGAGCCCGCGAAGCGCGACTTGCGGCCGGCCCGCGAGGGCAGGTTGGCGAGGCGGATCGCCATCAGGACCAGGATGCCGACGGTGGTCGCGAGGCCGATGAACTCGACGTACATCTCGAACGGCAGGAAGTGGCCGACGACCGGCAGCACCCAGTCGGCCTGGAACAGCTGGCCGTACGCCTGGATCAGGGTCGGCGGCAGCGTCAGGAAGCCGACGGCGACGAACCAGTGGGCGAAGCCGACGATCCCCCAGCGGTTCATCCTGCTGTGGCCCAGGAACTCCTTGACCAGGGTGATCGTCCGGGCCTTCGGGTTGTCGGTCCGACTCCCCGCGGGCACGGGGGCGCCCAGCTTGACGAACCGGTAGATCTGCGCGACGGCTCGGGCGATGAGCGCGACGCCGACCACGGTCAGGACCAGCGACACGATGATCGCGGCGAGTTGCATGGGGGCTCCTCGGGCCTGCGAGGGTGGGATTCACGAGGGATTACTAAGCGGTAACTTATTCAGTCCGTGCTGAGACTACCCACTTATCGCCGCGCACTGTAGTTGGGTCCCCGGTGATCTGTGTCGCTGAGGCAACCCTCACCGGGGCGCCGGCCCGGACGCGCGGCACGGGACAAGCTCCCCTAAATCGTCCCACGCGGGGGCGGCCAAAGGCTCAGCGCCTCCCGCGCGCGTTCAGCGCGGCGGGCACCGTGAGCGCCAGGATGCGCAGGTCCATGCCGAGCCAGTGCTCCTCGGCGTACTGGAGGTCGAGCTGCTCGCGCTCCTCCCAGGGGAGGTCCGAGCGCCCGCCGACCTGCCAGAGGCCGGTCATCCCCGGGCGGACGCCGAGCCGGACGCGCGCCGCCCCCGCGCGAGCGGCCTCCTCGGGGAGGAGTGGCCGCGGGCCGACCAGGGACATCTCCCCGCGCATGACGTTGACGAGCTGGGGCAGGCCGTCGAGGGACCGAGCGCGCAGCCGGCTCCCGAGCGCCGCCGCGCGGCCGTCGGTCGCCGTACGGAAGCGCAGCGCCTGGAAGGTGCGGCCGTCGAGATGGCCCGCGCGCGGGCTGCGGGTGAGGACCCCGCCCGACGTGGTGGCGGCGACGGCCGTGGCGAGCAGCGCGAGCAGCGGGGCGAGCAGGAGCAGCAGGAGCGAGGCCAGCGTCAGGTCGAGCACCCGTTTGGCGAGCATGACGTTCCGCACCTTTTCATGGGGTCTTGCGTGGGTATACGGAGATTGGTCCGACTCTCGCACGGCGTCCCGTGCGCCGAGGAGTGCCACGCTCCGGTGCGCGCCACCGGTGGGCTCCACGAGGTCCTCGTGGTGTGCGGGTGACCCGTCCGGGGCGTCCGCCGTAGGTTCCGCGAGCACGAGAGCGGCCCTCTGGCCTGCGGAAACACCCCTCATGCGCATATGGCGCGGACAAAACATGAGTCCGGTCGACTCACCTCTGTTGACGCTGTCCGCCGAGTCGTGCATCCTTGAGTCAGATCCACTCAAGTAAGCCTGTTGGAGGAATCGAAATGGCACGTGCGGTCGGCATCGACCTGGGCACGACTAACTCCGTCGTCAGCGTTCTCGAAGGCGGCGAGCCCACCGTCATCACCAACGCAGAGGGCGCCAGGACCACGCCGTCCGTCGTCGCCTTCGCCAAGAACGGCGAGGTGCTCGTCGGCGAGGTCGCCAAGCGCCAGGCGGTCACGAACGTGGACCGGACCATCCGCTCCGTGAAGCGCCACATGGGCACGGACTGGAAGATCGACCTCGACGGCAAGAGCTTCAACCCGCAGCAGATGAGCGCCTTCATCCTGCAGAAGCTGAAGCGCGACGCCGAGTCGTACCTGGGCGAGAAGGTGACCGACGCGGTCATCACCGTCCCGGCGTACTTCAACGACAGCGAGCGCCAGGCCACCAAGGAGGCCGGCGAGATCGCGGGCCTGAACGTCCTGCGCATCGTCAACGAGCCGACCGCCGCCGCGCTGGCGTACGGCCTCGACAAGGACGACCAGACGATCCTCGTCTTCGACCTCGGCGGCGGCACCTTCGACGTGTCCCTCCTGGAGATCGGTGACGGCGTCGTCGAGGTGAAGGCCACCAACGGCGACAACCACCTCGGTGGTGACGACTGGGACCAGCGGGTCATGGACTACCTGGTCAAGCAGTTCCAGTCGGGCCACGGCGTGGACCTCTCCAAGGACAAGATGGCGCTCCAGCGCCTGCGCGAGGCCGCCGAGAAGGCGAAGATCGAGCTGTCCTCGTCCACCGAGACCTCGATCAACCTGCCCTACATCACGGCGTCCGCCGAGGGCCCGCTGCACCTGGACGAGAAGCTCACCCGCGCCCAGTTCCAGCAGCTCACGTCCGACCTGCTCGAGCGCTGCAAGGTGCCGTTCCACAACGTCATCAAGGACGCGGGCATCCAGCTCTCCGAGATCGACCACGTCGTCCTCGTCGGCGGCTCGACCCGCATGCCGGCCGTCGCCGAGCTCGTCAAGGAGCTGACCGGCGGTCAGGACGCCAACAAGGGCGTCAACCCGGACGAGGTCGTCGCCATCGGCGCCGCGCTCCAGGCCGGTGTCCTCAAGGGCGAGGTCAAGGACGTCCTGCTGCTCGACGTCACCCCGCTGTCCCTCGGCATCGAGACCAAGGGCGGCATCATGACCAAGCTCATCGAGCGCAACACCACGATCCCGACCAAGCGGTCCGAGATCTTCACGACGGCCGAGGACAACCAGCCGTCCGTGCAGATCCAGGTCTACCAGGGCGAGCGTGAGATCGCGGCGTACAACAAGAAGCTCGGGATGTTCGAGCTGACCGGTCTGCCGCCGGCCCCGCGCGGTGTCCCGCAGGTCGAGGTCGCCTTCGACATCGACGCCAACGGCATCATGCACGTCACGGCCAAGGACCTCGGCACCGGCCGCGAGCAGAAGATGACCGTCACCGGCGGCTCCTCGCTGCCGAAGGACGAGGTCGACCGCATGCGCCAGGAGGCCGAGCAGTACGCGGACGAGGACCACAAGCGCCGCGAGGCCGCCGAGTCCCGCAACCAGGGCGAGCAGCTCGTCTACCAGACCGAGAAGTTCCTCAAGGACAACGAGGACAAGGTCCCCGGTGACGTGAAGACCGAGGTCGAGACCGCGGTCGAGGACCTCAAGGAGAAGCTGAAGGGCGAGGACTCCGCGGCGATCCGCGAGGCGACCGAGAAGGTCCAGGTCGTGGCCCAGAAGCTCGGCCAGGCCATGTACGCCGACGCGCAGGCCGCCGCCGGCGCCGAGGGTGCCGCCCCCGGTGACCAGCCCAAGGCCGGTGCGGACGACGACGTCGTCGACGCCGAGATCGTCGACGACGAGAAGGACCAGAAGGGCGGCGCCGCATGACGGAGGAGACCCCGGGCTTCGACGAGAAGCCCGACGTCCCCTCCGACGGCGCCACCTCGGATGACGCCGAGCCGAAGGCCGAAGGGCCCTCCACCGAGGAGGGCCCGGCGGCCCCGGCCGGGGACGCTGGACAGAACGACCGGATCACCGGCCTGACCGCCCAGCTGGACCAGGCCCGCTCCGCGCTCAACGAGCGCACCGCGGACCTCCAGCGGCTCCAGGCCGAGTACCAGAACTACCGGCGCCGCGTGGAGCGGGACCGGGTGCAGGTCAAGGAGCTCGCCGTCGCGGCGCTGCTCGGCGAGCTGCTCCCCTCCCTCGACGACATCGGCCGGGCCCGGGAGCACGGCGAGCTGGTGGGCGGCTTCAAGTCGGTCGCCGAGTCGGTGGAGTCGGTGGCCGCGAAGATGGGCCTGGTCTCGTTCGGCAAGGAGGGCGAGCCCTTCGACCCGACGATCCACGAGGCCCTGATGCACAGCTACGCGCCGGACGTCACGGAGACGACCTGCGTCGCGATCCTCCAGCCGGGGTACCGGGTGGGGGAGCGCACGATCCGCCCCGCGCGGGTCGCCGTCGCCGAGCCCCAGCCCGGGGCGCAGCCCGCCAAGGAGGAGGCCCCGGCCTCCGACGCGGCGGACGAGGCGAAGGACAAGACCGAGGAGAACGGTGGCCCGGACGAGGGCTGACGTGGGACCATCCCGCACCGAAGGGGTGCCGCGCCAAGGGGCGGGCCCCCCCCCCGGAGCGGCGGGCCCCGGCCCCGGGCGGGATGAGGGGCGGGGAGGGTGGTCAACAAGGACATAGAACT
>NZ_JBHWZH010000226.1:0-6062 GCF_042728285.1 Streptomyces sp. NPDC060194
CGCTGGAATCCAGCGCGGCCGGCAGGAGGGGAGGCGTGCGGCGCCTATTCCGTGGCGATCGCCCCCAGCACGTTCATCCGGCCCGCGCGGAACGCCGGGACCAGGGCTGCGATCAGGCCGACGAAGGCGGAGGCGACGAAGACGCCGGCGATGGTGGGCCAGGGGATCTCGAGGACCTCGAGGCCTTCGAGGGCGAGGAGGGACTGGGCGGAGGTGCCCCAGCCGATGCCGAGGGCGAGGCCGAGGAGCGCGCCGAAGAGGGCGATGACGACGGACTCGAGGCGGATCATGCGGCGGAGCTGCCGGCGGGAGAGGCCGATGGCGCGCATGAGGCCGATCTCGCGGGTGCGTTCGACGACGGACAGGGCGAGCGTGTTCACGACGCCGAGGACGGCGACGATGATGGCGAGGGCGAGCAGGCCGTAGACGATGTTGAGCAGCTGGCTCATCTGGTCCTGGAGCTGCTGCTTGTAGTCGGTCTGGTCGCGGACCTGGAACTGCGGGTACTCGGCGAGCGCCTTCTTCAGCCCGGCGTAGGCCGCCTTCTCGCTGCCGTCGTCGGCCTTGGCGAACATCATGAAGTTGGCGGGCATCCGGTCCGCGGGGACGTGCTCGCGGACGGTGGCGACGTTGACGTACATCGCGCCCTTGTCGAGGGTGACGTCGTCGTCGGTGATCGCGGCGACCTCGAGCCGCGCGGTCCCGCCGTCCTTGAACGCGACCCCGATCCGGTCGCCGACCTCGACGCCGTGGGCCTCGGCGTAGACGTTGCCGACGGACATCGCGCCCGGGGCGTACGCCGCCCTCAGCTCGCCGGCGACGACCTCGCGCCGCAGGTCGTCGGCGTAGGTGGGATCGGTGGCGATCAGCTCCTCGGACTGCTTCGAGCCGTCGGGCGCGGTGAGGACGGACTGGACGCCGGTCATGCGGGTGACGGTCGCGAGGCCGGGGACGTCGGCGACGGCCTGCTCGGCGGCGGGGGTGAGCCGCTGGCCGGCGTCGGACTGGACGATGAAGTCCGCGCCGACGGAGGAGTCGAGCTCCTGGTTGGCGGAGGCCACGAGGGACGCGCCGACCACGGAGAGGCAGGCCACCAGGGCGAGGCCGATCATCAGGGCCGCTCCGGTGGCGCCGGTCCGGCGGGGGTTGCGCAGGGCGTTGCGCTCGGCGAGCCGGCCGACGGGGCCGAAGCCGCGCAGGACCACCGCGCCGAGGCCGCGGACGACCCCGCCGGCGAGCAGCGGGCCGATCACGACGAACCCGACGAGGGTGAGCAGGACACCGCCGGCCAGGTAGAGCGAGCCCTCGGAGGCCTCGGAAGCCTGGGTGGCGGCGAGGAGCCCGGCGGCGCCGGCCCCGGTGAGGAGCGCCCCGACGACGCCGCGGACGATGCCGGCCCGGGTGTCGGACGGCGTGCCCGCGTCCCGCAGCGCGGCCATCGGGGAGACCTTCCCGGCCCGTCGGGCGGGGACGTAGGCGGCCAGGACGGTGACGACGATGCCGAGGAAGAGGCCGACGGCCGGGGTGGTCCAGGCGACGGTCAGGTCGTCCGTGGACAGCTCCATGCCCATGCCCGACATCAGCTCCATCAGCCCGACCGCCAGCCCGACGCCCGCCGCGACCCCGAGGACGGAGCCGAGCACGCCGAGCAGCAGCGCCTCGACGAGCACGGACCGGTTGATCTGCCGGCGGCCGGCGCCGATCGCCCGCATCAGGCCGATCTCCCGGGTGCGCTGGGCGACCAGCATCGAGAAGGTGTTGATGATCAGGAAGATGCCGACGAGGAAGGCGATCGCGGCGAAGCCGAGCATCGCGTACTTCATGACGTCGAGGAACGAGCCGACGCTCTCGCGGCCCTCGTCGGCCGCCTCGTCCTGCGTCTGCAGCTTGAACGGGCCGGCGGCCGAACCGCCGAGCGCGCTCGCCACGTCCGCCTTGAGGTCGCGGTCGCTGACACCGCTCGCGGCGGCGGCCGAGACGTTGGTGAACAGGCCCTCCTTGCCGAGCAGTTCGCGCTGGGCGGTGGCGGTGTCGAAGTAGACGACCGCCGCGCCGGGGTTGGTGACCTTGAAGGTGGCGATGCCGGCGATCCTCGTGGTGAAGTCGCCGCCCGCGGAGATCGTGCGCAGCTCGTCGCCCATGCGCAGGCCGTGCTTCTCGGCCGTGTCGGAGTCGATCATCACCTCGGTGGGGCCGCGCGGGGCGTGGCCGGAGGTGATCTCCATCGAGCGCAGGTCGTTGAAGGTCCAGTTGCCCGCGATGGTCGGCGCGCCGGTGGACGAGCCCATGTTCTCGTTGTCGCGGTTCACGACGGTGACGCTCATCGAGACGACGACGCCCTCCGCTTTCGCGACCCCGTCCGCGGCGCGGACCTCGTCGACCACGGAGGCCGGGAGCACCTCGGGGCGGCCGGTCTCGGGGGCGTCGTCGACCTCGCCGACGTTCCGCGGGCTGACCGTCACGTCGGGCGCCGTGGCCGCGAAGAGCTTGTCGAAGGTGGTGTTCATGGTGTCGGTGAAGACCAGCGTCCCGGAGACGAAGGCCACCGAGAGCAGCACGGCGACGGCGGAGAGCGCCATCCGGCCCTTGTGGGCGAAGAAGTTGCGCAGCGACAGCTTGAGCACGGTCATGACGTGCGCCCCCGGGCGTCGAAGTCCTTCATGCGGTCGAGGATCTGGTCGGCGCTCGCCCCGTGCATCTCGTCGACGATGCGGCCGTCGGCGAGGTAGAGGATCCGGTCGGCGTAGGAGGCCGCGACGGGGTCGTGGGTGACCATCACGATGGTCTGACCCAGCTCGGTCACCGACTTCCGCAGGAAGCCGAGGATCTCGGCGCCGGCGCGGGAGTCGAGGTTCCCCGTCGGCTCGTCACCGAAGACGATCTCGGGCCGGGCGGCCAGGGCGCGGGCCACGGCGACGCGCTGCTGCTGGCCCCCGGAGAGCTGGGTGGGCCGGTGCCTGAGACGGCCCGCGAGGCCGACGGTCTCCACCACCTGGTTCAGCCAGGCCGCGTCGGGCCTGCGGCCCGCGATGTCCATCGGCAGGGTGATGTTCTCCAGCGCGTCCAGGGTGGGCAGCAGGTTGAACGCCTGGAAGACGAAGCCGATCCGGTCCCGGCGCAGCTGGGTGAGCTTCTTGTCCTTCAGCTTCGTGATCTCGGTGTCGTCGAGGTGGATCTGCCCGGAGGTGACCGTGTCGAGGCCGGCCAGGCAGTGCATCAGCGTCGACTTGCCCGAGCCGGACGGGCCCATGATCGCCGTGAACCGGCCGCGCTCGATGTCCACGTCCACGTGGTCGAGGGCGACGACCCGCGTCTCCCCCGCGCCGTAGGCCTTCACCACCTGGCGGGCGCGGGCCGCGACCTCCGTGCGCGCCCCGGCGCCTCGGTCCTTCAGCGTGCTCGTGGCAGTTGTCACGGTCCGTCCCCCAACGTCGTCGAACATCTCGTATGTCACCTTGTGTGGATTGCGTTACGAGAATTCTTCTCCGCCGTGACGCCCGGCACATTGGGGATCGGCCCCGAATCCCCCCGGGGGTTTCCCCCACCCCGACCCTGACGCCGCCCTCAGGGTTCTCCCCCGGTTCCTCGTCCCGGCGGACGAGGGGCGGCTCCGACCCGCGGCCCGGGCCCCGGGTCAGCCGCGGCCCGTGAGGGAGGCGAGCGAGGTGCGGATGTGGGTGAGGTGGGCGCGGAGTTCGTCGGCCGCGGCCTCGTGCTCGCGCAGGACGCGGTCGGTGTCGCGCTCGACGCGGGCGGCATGGGCGGTCGCGGCGGCGAGGAGGTCGTCGGCGCGGGCGCGGGCGTCGTCCGCGGTGCGGCGGGCCGCGGCCTCGGCCTCGGCGCGGGTCCGTTCGGCGTCGGCGAGCAGGCCGTCGCCGTAGGCGGCCGCGTCCGCGAGCCGGGCCGCGACGGACTCCTCGCGGGCGGCGGTCTCCCGGGCAGTCGCCTCCGCGGCGGCCGCCTGGTCGGCCTGCCGGCGTTCGAGGATCGCGGCGGTGCGCCGACGGGTGTCCGCGAGGACCGCGTCGGCCTCCTCACGCTCGCGTGCCGCGTCCTGCCGGGCCTCCGCGCGGAGGCCCTCCGCCTCGGCCTCGGCCGTCTCCCGTACCGCCTCGGCGTGCTCCTCGGCCGCCGTCCAGAGGGCGGAGGCGTCCGTGCGGGCCGCCTCCCGCAGGGCCCGGCCGGCCGCCGTCGCCTCGTCGGACAGCTGCTGGGCGGACTCGCGGGCCGCGTCCCGGAGGGCGAGCGCCTCCTCCTCGGCGACGGCGAGGATTTCCTGGGCGCGCGGCCCGAGCACCTCGTAGGTCTGCGGCGGCAGCTCGGCGACGACCTTCCGCAGCCGCTCGGCCTCCTGCGACAGCTCGTCCCGGAGCGCGGTGAGGCGGGACACCCGGTCCAGGGCGTCGTCGCGCCGACGTACCGCGTCGGCGGCGTACGCGTCGACCTGCTCGGGCCGGTAGCCCCGGCCGCGCACGGTGGTGAATCCCTGCGGTGACGTTCCTGCACTGCTCATCCCGGAAGCCCCTCGTCGCTCACTCGTCACCGCCGTCACATCCGTCGCAAATCGCGACAGTCCACCCGTCCCAGGATGCGGCACGGGCGGCTCACGGCAAAAAGACCGCCCGGCCCCGGGGGATCCGGGGCCGGGCGGGCGGCAGGGCGGGAGGCGTCAGAGCAGCCCGTCCCACATCTGCTCCAGGAGCACCGACCACCAGGTGTCCGGGGTGGCGAGCGCCTGCGGGTCGAGCGCGGCGAGGCCGGCCTGGAAGTCGACCGTCCACCGCCCGGCCTGCTCCTGGGTGAGGCCGAAGCGCAGCCGCCACATCGTCCCCAGCAGGCCCATGCAGCGGACGAACTCGGGCAGTCCGGCGTTCACGAACTGCACGGGTGCGGGCTGGGAGGCGTCCGGGCCGGACTCGACGGGCACGGCGACGATGTGCGCGGTGCCGTACTGCACGCAGACCGCCCGGCCGAAGTCGCTGCCGAGCACGAGGTAGGAGGCGGCGTCGGCGTACGGCCGCACCCCGCGCTCCTGGGCCAGCTCGGCGAGGGTCGGCACGGGGCGACCCGGCTGGGACTGCGCCCAGAAGAACGGGCCGAAGTCCAGGGGCAGCCCGACCCACACCAGGAGGTGCGCGACGAGGTCCGGGACGCCCTGGCGGGACACCGCCCGCTGGTCGAAGCGGTAGACGCCCTGCGGGCCGAACGCGTTGAACAGCTCGTGCGCCAGCGCCTCCGGCGGCACCGGCGGGGCGGGCTGGACCGGTGGCAGCGGGGCCCGTACGGGGGCCGTGCGGGCGGGGCCGTCGGCGACCTGGTGCAGCTCGCCCTGGTGGGCCAGGAGCTGCGCCACGCCCTGCCGGCGCGAGGCGTGGTCGGCGCCGTACGGGGCGATCGACGTGATCCGGGCCTGCGGCCAGGTCTCGCGGATCATCCGCGCGCAGTACGCGCCGGGCAGCTCGCAGGACTCGAGCTCGGTGTGGAGCTCCAGGACCTGCTGCGGGGGCACGTTCATGGCCCGCAGCTCGTGCAGCATCTGCCACTCCGGGTGCGGGGTGCCGGGCGCGGAGCGGCGGATGAGCTGCTGCTCGGTGCCGTCGGCGGCGCGGTAGCGCAGGACGGCCTGGTAGCCGGGCCCGACGGCGAGCGGGCCGGACGGCTGGGGCCGGGGCTGCGGCGGCGGGGGGTGCGGGAAGCCGTAGCCGGGCGCGGCCTGCGGCATCCCGGGCGCGGCGCCGGGCACGCCGGGCGGTGTCCCGGGCGCGCCGGGGGCGGCCGGGGGCTGCGGCGCGGGCGGCGGGGTGCCCGGCGGGCGGCCGGTGACCGGCGGCCCGGACAGCACCGTCGCCGCGTGGTGCGCCCCGGGGGCGCCCGGGGCCCCCGGGGCGGCCGGAGTGCCCGGTGCGCCCGGCGGGCGCGGCGGCTGCGGGCCCACGCCGGGCCCGGACAGGACCGTCGCCATGTGGTGCAGCGGATCGGGGCCCGCGGCGGGCGGCGTCCCGTCGGGCGTCTGCGGCACGAGCTGCGTCGGGACGTAGCCCCCCGCGGGTCCGTCCCCCGGG
>NZ_JBHWZH010000227.1:0-5991 GCF_042728285.1 Streptomyces sp. NPDC060194
GCTCCGCCGGGTGTCGGAGCCGTCCGCCGCCGTCTCCGCCGACGCGCCGCGCGGGACGAGGCCGAGGCGGAGTGCCTGCACCTCCGTCAGCGCGGCCGCCGCGTCCCGGGGGCGGTCCGCCGGGTTCTTCGCCATCAGGGAGAGGATCAACCGGTCCAAGGCTGGCGTGAGTTGGGAGCGGGCGCGGCTCGGGAGGAGGGGTGTGTCGTGCAGGTGGTGGTACATCACGCCGGCCGCGGGGCCCGTGAACGGCTGGCGGCCGACGAGGAGTTCGTACAGCACGCACCCGAGGGCGTACAGGTCGGTGCGCCCGTCGCCCTCCTCCATGCGGAACTGCTCCGGCGCCATGTAGTGGAAGCTGCCCATCGGCATCTGCCCGGTGCGGGTCAGCCGGGACGCGGCCTCCGCGCCCTCCAGGAACTTCGCGATCCCGAAGTCGAGGACCTTCACGCGGTCCGCGCCGTCCGGGCCGACGGCCACCATCACGTTCCCGGGCTTGATGTCCCGGTGCACCAGGCCGGCGGCGTGCGCGGTCTCCAGGGCGCGGCAGATCTGCTCGGCCCAGCCGAGGACGCGGTCCAAGGGCTGCGGTCCGTGCTCCCGCAGCAGCTGCTGGATCGAGCGGCCGTCCACCAACTCCATGACGAGGTACGGCAGTCCGCCCTCGTCCAGGCCGTGGTCGTGCACCGTCACCACGTACGGGCTGCTCAGCGCCGCCACCGCGCGGGCCTCCTGGCGGAAGCGGGCGAGCAGGTCGCTCCGGTCGTCCTCCGCGAGGTCCGGGGGCGGGTCGAAGAGCTTCACCGCGACGGTTCTGTGCAGGTCCTCGTCCCTGGCGCGCCACACCTCGCCCATGCCGCCGCTGCCCAGCAAGTCGCCGAGCCGGTAACGCCCGTTGAGCACCCTCTCCCGCACTGCGGCCCCCTTGGTCCCCACCCCTGGTGGAGTGAGCCTAGCCGCCTCCTCTTCGGGGCGGCCTGGGAAACGGGGCACAAACCATCAGCCCGGCGAGGGGGTACCCCCTGCTCGAGCGAAGCCGAGAGCTTGGGGGAGCTTGAAGCCTCGCGGGCGGAGCCCGTGCGCCGCGGCGGAGCCGCGAAACGCCCCTGCGGGGCCGAGGGCGCGAGCCGGCAAAAATCTCAGCCCGGCCGGCGTTTGAGGCCGCCGGGCGGAGCCGCGAAGCGCCCCTGCGGGGCCGGGGGCGCGAGCCGGTAAAGGAACTCAGCCCGGCCGGCGCCTGAGGCCGCGCGGGCGGAGCCCGTGCACCGCGGCGCAGCCGCGAAGATCCTGGGTGCCGCCGCCCAAGGCCTCAGCGGGAGGGCTTGCGGCCGGTGATGCCGAGATGAACGAGCAGCGCCAGATTCGGCCGCAGCTCGGCCGCACGGACGCCCCACGTCTGGAAGCCCTTGGGCTGGGACGCCGCCCCGGCGAGCATGACGACGAGCGCACCGGCGACCGCACCCGGGTTGACGTCCGCGTCGACCTTCTTCTTCCCCTGCAGATCCTTCACCGCCGCGGTCAGCGGGTGGATCACGGAGTTGAGGACCTTCAACCGGAGCCGGGCGAATCTCTTGTCGCCCTCCGCCGCGCCGAGGTCGACGACCCGCAGGATCGCGTCGTTTTTGCGCCAGAAGTCGAGAAAGCCGTCCACCAGTTGTTCGGCGGACTGCCACCCCGCCTTGCCGACCCAGGACCGACCCTCGACGAGCCCCGCGAGAGCACCGCTCTCGCGGGCCATCTCCTCCGCCAACTCCAGGACCGCACCCTCGACGTCCGGGAAGTACTGGTAGAACGTGGCGGGCGAAGTGCCCGCTTTCCGGGCGACATCGATGACTTTGACGTCCCGGTAGGGCGACGAACTGAGCATCTCACCGAGGCAGTCGAGCAGCTTCTGCCGCGTCGCCTGACCTCGTCGACCGGCCACGCGGCCGTCGACGGTGCGTACTTGTCCTGTCATGTCGTCAGCTTACCGAGGGGGTGTCTGCGCGCGATTCGGCCGAGTGCAAATGGGTGTGGCCGAAAACAGCCGCCCTCATGTTCGATTCTTTTCGGACGTTCTCCGCCCACCCGCCACCGTGGCGGGGCCGCCTCTTCGGCCAGGGCGACGCCCCTCTTACCGCACGCGACCCCCCGTCGTGCACCCGGGTTCGCCTTGACCGCCCGCGGAAGGAAGAATCAGGGTGCGTACCGCCGGGCCGGGCCGGGGGTGAGACGCTGCACGGGGCCGTGGGGCGGTTACGACGGACTCGTGACGGACACCCGGGCCGTACGGGGAGGTGGCAGGCGAAGTGGTGGGTCAGCTGACGCAGCATGATCCGAGGCGGATCGGACCGTTCGAGGTCCTCGGCAGGCTCGGCGCGGGCGGCATGGGCCTGGTCTACCTCGCGCGCTCGGCGTCCGGGCGGCGGGTGGCGATCAAGACCGTGCGCACCGAGCTCGCGGAGGACCAGCTCTTCCGGGTCCGCTTCACCCGCGAGGTCGAGGCGGCCCGCGCGGTCTCCGGCTTCTACACGGCGGCCGTCGTCGACGCCGACCCGCGCGCGGCGATCCCGTGGCTCGCCACCGCGTACGTCCCCGCGCCGTCGCTGGAGGAGATCGTCAACGAGTGCGGGACGCTGCCGCCGCAGGCCGTGCGCTGGCTCGCGGCCGGCATCGCCGAGGCGCTGCAGTCGATCCACGGCGCGGGCCTCGTCCACCGCGACCTCAAGCCGTCGAACGTGCTCGTCGTCGAGGACGGCCCGCGCGTGATCGACTTCGGGATCGCGTCCGGGGTCTCCAACACCCGGCTGACCATGACGAACGTCGCCGTCGGCACCCCCGCGTACATGTCGCCGGAGCAGGCGAAGGACTCCCGCAGCGTCACCGGCGCGAGTGACGTCTTCTCCCTCGGCTCGACGCTCGTCTTCGCCGCGACGGGGCACGCGCCGTACCACGGGGCGAACCCCGTCGAGACGGTGTTCATGCTGCTCAGGGAGGGTCCGGACCTGGAGGGGCTGCCGCCGGACCTGCGCCCGCTGATCGAGTCCTGCATGCAGATGGAGCACGCGCGCCGGCCGAGCCCCGCCGACCTCCAGGCGCAGCTCGCCCCGCACCTGTTCAACTCCGGCAGCGACGACAGCGGGACGGCCTCGGCCTGGCTGCCGCCGCGGGCCGTCGAGATGATCGAGCGGCGGCGCGGCGGGCGGACCACGGTGCCGTCGGGGCCCTCGGGCCCGGCGGGCCCCTCGCGGCCCGAGCCCGGCCCGCGGCCGCACCGACCCGTTCCGCCGCGCCCGAACGTCCCCCCGCCCGGCGGCGCGCGCGAGGCGCCCGGCGGGGCGGTCCAGCTGCCCGGCACGCAGGTGCCGATCGGGCCCGGCCCCCGCGTCGCCGACACCCGGGCGGCCGCGGCCGGTGCGGCGGTCGTGCAGCCGGGCGCGGAGCTGGCCGCGGAGTGGATCCGGCCGACCGGACCCGGCGGCGCCACCGCCGTCAACGGCACCGCGCCCTCCCCGCTCACCGGCGTCCCCGCCCCCGCGCCCGCCCCCGACGGGCAGCCCGCCGCCTGGCGGCCGTGGCGCTTCCGCATGTCGAACGACGTGTGGGGGACGCCGAAGGTCGCCGGCGAGCTGGTCTACGTCACCTCCTTCGAGGTGCACGCGCTGGACGTCGCGAGCGGGCGGCGGCAGTTCAAGACGCGCGACGTGGCCTGGTCGATGGCCGTCGACGGCGGCCGCATCCACGCCTCCGACGGGCCGACGCTCTTCGCCCTCGACGCGAAGGACGGCTCCGACCTGTGGCGGCTCCAGGCGGACGCCTGGGTCTACTCGCTCGCCGCCGACCGCGGCACCGTCGTCACCGGCACCCGGGGCGGCGGCGTCCAGGGCTGGGAGGCCGCGAACGGCGAGAAGCTGTGGGAGATCACCGGCGCGCAGACCGACTTCGAGTCCCCCGAGGCCGGGCCGGTCGTCCACGACGGCACGGTCTACGTGTGGAAGGACGCCCGGCTGCGGGCCGTCGAGGCGCGCACGGGCGCGGAGCGGTGGTCCTACCCGATCGGCGACGCGGCCTCCTGCGGCGGGGTGCCGGTGCGGCTCACGCCGGGGGAGGACGGGGCGGTGTACGTCGTCGCCGGCACGCGGGTGCTCGCGATCGACGTGCGCGGCGGGCAGGTGCGGTGGCACTTCGAGGCGCCGGCCGTCTTCCTCTCCCCGCCCGCGTTCGCGCCGGGCGCGGCGGTCACCGGCGGCGGCGTGTACCTCGCCGACTACCTCGGCACCGTCTACGCGCTCGACGCGGCGGACGGCCGCGACCGCTGGCGCATCGCGACGGAGGCCCGGACGTCCATCGATCCGGTGCTCGTCACCGGCGGGCACGTCCACGTCGGCAGCGGCAGCGCGATCTACACCCTCGACGCGGTCACCGGCACTCCCAAGTGGCGCTTCGCCGCGAGCGGCGAGGTCGTGGGCGCGCCCGTCGCCGCCGACGGCCGCGTGCACTTCGGCTCCGCCGACCACTGCCTGTACACCCTCGACGCCGCCGGCGGCCAACTCCGCTGGAAGCTCGCCACCAACGGCGAGATCACCGGCTCCCCCGTCGTCACCTCCGGCGTCGTCTACGCCTGCAGCAAGGACCGCTGCGTCTACGCCCTCGACGCGGCCCTCGGCACGGCGACGGGCAGGGCGGCCGCGCCGCGCTGAGCGGGGGAGTGGGCGCTGCTCCCGGCGCGGAGCACCGCTCTCGCGTGTGAGCGGTGCTCTTGCGCTGGAGCGCTGCTCCGGGAGTGGTGCGCTGCTCGCGCAGCGGACTGCCGCTTTCGCGGCGGGGCACCGTTCTCGTCCGCGAGCACTGCTCTCGTCGGCGAGCGCTGCTCCCGGCGCGGAACACGGTTCTCGTCGGTGAGCGCTGCTCTTGCGACAGAGCGCTGCCTCGGGAGTGGAGCACTGCTCTCACGACTGAGCGCCGCTCTCGTCGGAGAGCGGCGCTCGTGTCCTGCCTGCCGTCAGCGGGGGTCTTCCCGGTCCGGGTCCGTGTGGGGGATCGCCGTCGTCGGGGCGTCCGCGTCGGCGGGGTCGGTGGACGGGGGCGGTGGGGGCGCGTCCGGGGTGGTGCCGGGCCAGTCGACCTTTCGGGTCGCGTCCGGGCGGGGCGCGGGGGAGGAGCCCGTGAGGGTGTCCTCCAGCGGGTCGACGCGGGGCTGAGCGGTCGTCGGGTGGTCGTCGTGGGGCTGCGCGGGCGGGTCGGCCGGCGGGGGGCCGTAGGGGTTCGCGCCGTAGTGGGGGGCGGGGGCGTCGTAGCCGGGCTCCGCGTACGGCTGCTGCCCCGTCGCGCCGGGGTCGGCGTACTGCTGGTGGGCCGTCGCGCCGGGGGCGGCGTAGGGCTGCTGGACCGCCGCCGCGTCGTAGCCCGCGCCGTACCCCTCCTCGTAGCCCTCCTCGCGGCCGCGCCGGGCCGCCTGCCGGCGGCCGTGGCCGCGGCCGCGCATGAGGAGCGCGCCGAGGAGGATGATCACGCCGCCCGCCGCCGCCGTCGCGACGCCCTCGTTGAGGCCGCTGCCGTCGGACTCCAGCGCGAGGCTGCCGAGCGCCTGCCGCACCCGGACCATCCACAGCACGGTGAGGCCGACGACGGCGACGCCCGCGACCGCGACGACGATCCGCGAGCGGACGAGGACGCCGAGGAGCGTCACCAGCGCGCAGCCGACGAACAGGACGAACAGCGAGGTCAGCAGGTCCGCGCGGGCGTCGGAGATCCCGGCCGCGTCGAACAGCTCCACCAGCCGGTAGTCACGCCCCTCCCGCTCGCCGTACCAGGCGCGGAACGGGCTGATCACGGCCACGACCGCGCCGACGAGCGCGACGACGGCGCCGAGAACGTTACGGATCATGCGGCCGACGCTACGACGGGCGGCACCGCCCCGCCACGCGGGTGAGCCGGGCGTGCGCTGCCGGAGGAGCGGGCCGCGGCCCCCGGGAAAACGCGACGGCCGCGGTGGCTCCCCTCCTCAGCCAC
>NZ_JBHWZH010000228.1:0-5985 GCF_042728285.1 Streptomyces sp. NPDC060194
GGCCCGGACCCTGTGCGGGTGACGTCTGCGCGGAGGCGCACCTCCGCGGCCGCCCGGCATGAAAGCATGACCCCACGGCCCAACCCGCGCTCCGCCCGGTCGCGTTGGCACGGCTTTCCAGGACGACAGGCCTCGGCCGTCAGGGGGAGGAACGATGGCGAACAGCTTCGGTCCGGTGTTCGGCGACCGCGGCGGGCCCGCAGGCGCCCCCGCCGGCGGGTCCGAGGACGCCGGTTACGGGGCAGCCGCGGGGCCCGCGCGGGCGGAGCCGATCCGGGTCCTGGTCGTCGACGACCACGCGCTCTTCCGCCGCGGCCTGGAGATCGTGCTCGTCCACGAGGAGGGCATCGAGGTCGTCGGCGAGGCCGGGGACGGCGCCGAGGCGGTCGACAAGGCGGCCGACCTGCTGCCCGACATCGTGCTGATGGACGTCCGGATGCCGCGGCGCGGCGGGATCGAGGCGTGCACCGCGATCAAGGAGGTGGCGCCGAGCGCGAAGATCATCATGCTGACGATCAGCGACGAGGAGGCCGACCTCTACGACGCGATCAAGGCCGGCGCCACCGGCTACCTGCTCAAGGAGATCTCCACCGACGAGGTGGCGACCGCGATCCGCGCGGTGGCCGACGGGCAGTCGCAGATCAGCCCGTCGATGGCCTCGAAGCTGCTGATCGAGTTCAAGTCGATGATCCAGCGCACCGACGAGCGCCGGCTGGTGCCCGCCCCCCGGTTGACCGACCGGGAGCTGGAGGTGCTCAAGCTGGTGGCCACCGGGATGAACAACCGGGACATCGCCAAGGAGCTGTTCATCTCGGAGAACACGGTGAAGAACCACGTCCGCAACATCCTGGAGAAGCTGCAGCTGCACTCCCGGATGGAGGCCGTGGTCTACGCGATGCGGGAGAAGATCCTCGAGATCGGCTGACGCGGCCGTGCGCGACCCTGCCCCGACGGGCCGTCAGCTCCGCGTCAACGGATGCT
Organism: Streptomyces sp. NPDC060194; assembly: GCF_042728285.1. Taxonomy (NCBI): domain Bacteria; kingdom Bacillati; phylum Actinomycetota; class Actinomycetes; order Kitasatosporales; family Streptomycetaceae; genus Streptomyces; species Streptomyces sp. NPDC060194. Next base: position 982 of record NZ_JBHWZH010000228.1, read on the forward strand.
CCCTGAGCGCCAGTTCGGTCTCCGCGACGAGCGCGGCGCGCAGCTCCGGAGCGTTGATCCGCTCGACGCGCACCGCCGTGCACCCCACCCAGCTCGCCGCCTCGGCCAGCGCCCGCGCGGTTGGCCCGACGGCCTTGGCCGCGCCGACGCCCCGCGGCGCGCCGGGCGCGGCCGGTGTCTCCGTGCCGAGCGTGACGTGCTTGGCGACCAGCGTGGTCCCGTCGCGCGCCGGGTCCACCCGGCCGACCAGCCGGCCGCCGGACAGCACGGGCATCGCGAAGTAGCCGTGCACCCGCTTCGGTTTGGGCACGTAGGCTTCCAGCCGGTGGGTGAGGCCGAAGACGCGCTCGGTGCGGGCGCGGTCCCAGATCAGCGAGTCGAACGGGGAGAGCAGCGTCGTGCGGTGGCGGCCCCTGGGGGGCGTGGCGAGCGCCCGCGGGTCGGCCCAGGCGGGGCGGCCCCAGCCCTCGACGGTGACCGGGACGAGGCCCGAGTCGGCGATGACGGCGTCCACCTGCTCGTTGCGCAGCCGGTGGTAGTCGGCGATGTCGGCGCGGGTGGCGACGCCGAGGGCCGCGCCGGCGAGCGCGACCAGGCGTCGGACGCACTCGGTGTCGGAGAGGTCGTCGTGCAGCAGCCGGGCGGGGACCGCCCGCTCGGCCAGGTCGTAGACGCGTTTCCAGGAGCGGCGGTCGACGCAGACCACCTCGCCGTACATCAGCGCCCGCTCGACGGCGATCTTGGAGTCGGACCAGTCCCACCACTCGCCCTTGTTCTTCGCGCCGCCGAGCTCGGTGGCGGTCAGCGGTCCCTCGGCGCGCAACTGCTTGACCACCTGGTCGTACGCGCCGTCGGGCAGGTCGTGGTGCCACTGGGGGCGGGCGCGGTAGGCGCGGCGGCGGAAGGCGAAGTGCGGCCACTCCTCGACCGGCAGCACGCACGCGGCGTGCGACCAGTACTCGAAGCCGGCCGGTGCGGGCGCGGCCGGGTCGGGACCGGGCCCCGTCCAGTACGCGTCCTCGACGGTGCGGCGGCCGACGGCACCGAGCCGGGCGTACGGGATCAGCTCGTGGGAGCGGGCGAGGACCGAGATGGTGTCCAGCTGCACCGCGCCGAGGGCGCGCAGGACGCCGCGGACCCCGGCCCTGCGGTCGGGCGCGCCGAGGAGGCCCTGGGCGCGCAGGGCGAGGCGGCGGGCCTCGTCGGCGGACAGGGCCAGGTCGGGAGCCGGCGCGGGTTCGGGCTGCTCGGGCGCGGTGGTCATGGTCGTACCGTAGACGCCGCCACTGACAGTCGGGCCGGGGCCGTCACGCCGGGGCCGCGAGGTACGGGGCCGGGGACGGCAGCCCGAGGTCGGAGGGGAGCAGCGAGCCGACCCAGGCGTCGCGGCGCACGTCCCGGTGGACGAGCGCGGAGCGCAGGGTGCCCTCCAGGGTGAAGCCCGCCTTCAGGGCCACCGCGCGGGACGCGGTGTTGCCCACCTCGGCCCGCCACTCCAGCCGTTCGATCCCGGCCGACTCCAGGGCCCATCGCGAGACCGCGCGGGCGGCCTCCGTCATGAAGCCGTTGCCACGGTGCTCGGCGACGGTCCAGAAGCCCAGCTCGGCGGAGCGCTCGCCGCGGCGCATCACCCCGGTCATCGCCACCAGGGCGCCGCTCGCGGTGTCCAGGACGGAGAACGTGAAGGCGCTGTCGTCGCGCCAGCCGTCCGGCCCGTAGGAGCCGGTGAACCCCTCCGCGTGCTCGCGGAGGTAGGGGGCGGGAACCGTCGTCCAGCGCTGGATCGCGGGGTCCTGGCAGGCGGCGAGGACCGCGTCGGAGTCCTCGGGGCCAACAGGGCGCAGGGTCAGCCGGGGGGTGGTGAGCGTGATCGGTTCCATCGGCCGATTCTGCGCGGTAGCGGGCAGGGCCGCCAAAGGGTTTCCGGGGCCGTGCGGCACCTTCCGAGCCCGCCGTCCGTTGACCACGTGACGGACCTCCCGAGGCGCTGGGGTCCTCGCTTACGATGGGCGTTAATTTTCGTGTCATCCGTCCGTGACCGCGCCAGGCCCGACCGGCAAGGAGAACTGCCCCCGTGTCCGTCCTCTCCAAAATCATGCGTGCAGGCGAAGGCAAGATCCTGCGCAAGCTGCACCGCATCGCGGACCAGGTCAACTCCATCGAAGAGGACTTCGTCAGCCTCTCCGACGCCGAGCTGCGTGCCCTGACCGACGAGTACAAGCAGCGCGTCGCCGACGGCGAGAGCCTCGACGACCTGCTGCCCGAGGCCTTCGCGACCGTCCGCGAGGCCGCCAAGCGCGTTCTCGGCCAGCGCCACTACGACGTCCAGCTGATGGGCGGCGCCGCGCTGCACCTCGGCTACGTCGCCGAGATGAAGACCGGTGAGGGCAAGACCCTCGTCGGCACCCTGCCCGCCTACCTCAACGCGCTGTCCGGCAAGGGCGTCCACCTGATCACGGTGAACGACTACCTGGCCGAGCGCGACTCCGAGATGATGGGCCGCGTCCACAAGTTCCTGGGCCTGGAGGTCGGCTGCATCCTGGCCAACATGACCCCCGCCCAGCGCCGCGCGATGTACGCGTGCGACATCACCTACGGGACGAACAACGAGTTCGGTTTCGACTACCTGCGCGACAACATGGCGTGGTCGAGGGACGAACTGGTGCAGCGCGGGCACAACTTCGCGATCGTCGACGAGGTCGACTCCATCCTCGTCGACGAGGCGCGCACCCCGCTGATCATCTCCGGCCCCGCCGATCAGGCCACCAAGTGGTACGGCGACTTCGCCAAGCTGGTGCGCCGCCTGAGCAAGGGCGAGCCCGCGCAGCCCCTGAAGGGCATCGAGGAGACCGGCGACTACGACGTCGACGAGAAGAAGCGCACCGTCGCCATCCACGAGTCGGGCGTCGCCAAGGTCGAGGACTGGCTGGGCATCGACAACCTCTACGAGTCGGTGAACACCCCCCTCGTCGGCTACCTGAACAACGCCATCAAGGCCAAGGAGCTGTTCAAGAACGACAAGGACTACGTCGTCATCGACGGCGAGGTCATGATCGTCGACGAGCACACCGGCCGCATCCTCGCCGGCCGCCGCTACAACGAGGGCATGCACCAGGCGATCGAGGCGAAGGAGGGGGTGGACATCAAGGACGAGAACCAGACGCTCGCCACGATCACCCTCCAGAACTTCTTCCGCCTCTACGACAAGCTCTCCGGCATGACCGGTACGGCCATGACCGAGGCCGCGGAGTTCCACCAGATCTACAAGCTGGGCGTCGTGCCGATCCCGACCAACCGGCAGATGGTCCGCATCGACCAGTCGGACCTGATCTACCGCACCGAGGTCGCCAAGTTCGACGCGGTCGTCGACGACATCGCGGAGAAGCACGAGAAGGGCCAGCCGATCCTGGTCGGCACCACCTCGGTCGAGAAGTCCGAGTACCTCTCGCAGCAGCTCTCCAAGCGCGGCATCCAGCACGAGGTGCTCAACGCCAAGCAGCACGACCGGGAGGCGACGATCGTCGCCCAGGCCGGCCGCCGCGGGGCCGTCACGGTCGCCACGAACATGGCCGGCCGCGGTACCGACATCAAGCTCGGCGGCAACCCCGACGACCTGGCCGAGGCCGAGCTGCGCCAGCGCGGCCTGGACCCCGACACCGACGTCGAGGCCTGGGCCGAGGCCCTGCCGGCCGCCCTGGAGAAGGCCGAGCGGGCTGTGAAGTCGGAGTTCGAGGAGGTCAAGGAGCTCGGCGGGCTCTACGTCCTCGGCACCGAGCGGCACGAGTCGCGCCGCATCGACAATCAGCTGCGCGGTCGTTCCGGCCGGCAGGGCGACCCGGGCGAGTCGCGCTTCTACCTCTCGCTCGGCGACGACCTGATGCGCCTGTTCAAGGCCCAGATGGTCGAGCGCGTCATGTCGATGGCGAACGTCCCCGACGACGTCCCGATCGAGAACAAGATGGTCACCCGCGCCATCGCCTCCGCGCAGTCCCAGGTCGAGCAGCAGAACTTCGAGACCCGCAAGAACGTCCTGAAGTACGACGAGGTCCTCAACCGCCAGCGCGAGGTCATCTACGGCGAGCGCCGCCGGGTCCTGGAGGGCGAGGACCTGCACGAGCAGGTGCGGCACTTCATGGACGACACGATCGACGCCTACATCCAGGCCGAGACCGTCGAGGGCTTCGCCGAGGAGTGGGACCTGGACCGGCTGTGGAGCGCCTTCAAGCAGCTCTACCCGGTGAAGGTCACCGTCGAGGAGCTGGAGGACGCGGCGGGCGACCGCGCGGGCATCACCTCCGAGTTCATCGCCGAGTCCGTCAAGGACGACATCCACGCGCAGTACGAGGCCCGCGAGGCGCAGCTCGGCCCCGAGGTCATGCGCGAGCTGGAGCGCCGCGTGGTGCTCTCCGTCCTGGACCGCAAGTGGCGCGAGCACCTCTACGAGATGGACTACCTCCAGGAGGGCATCGGCCTGCGGGCGATGGCCCAGAAGGACCCGCTGGTCGAGTACCAGCGCGAGGGCTTCGACATGTTCAACGCCATGATGGAGGGCATCAAGGAGGAGTCCGTCGGCTACCTGTTCAACCTGGAGGTCCAGGTCGAGCAGCAGGTCGAGGAGGTGCCGGTGGAGGACGCGGCGCCGCGGACCTCGCTGGAGAAGGCGGACGCGGTGCCCGCGGGCGCGCGCCCGGAGATCCGCGCCAAGGGCCTCGACGCCCCCTCCCGCCCCGACCGGCTGCACTTCCAGGCGCCGAACGCCGAGGGCGGTGTCGACGAGGGCGACTTCGTCACCGAGGGCGGCCCGACCCGCTCCTCCGCCGACGGCCTGACCCGCGCGGAGCGGCGCAAGGCGCAGCGGGAGAACAAGGGCGGGCGTCGCCGCAGGAAGTGACGGCCGCGGCTCCCGCAGGGGGCCGGTGACCGGGTGAACGGCGGGTTCCGGCGCGTGTCAGCACGCGGCGGGGCCCGCCGTCGCGGGGGGCGCCCCCGCGGCGACGCCCCCCC
>NZ_JBHWZH010000229.1:0-5966 GCF_042728285.1 Streptomyces sp. NPDC060194
GCCACCCGGTCATCGGGTGGCCGCCCTCGTGCGTGCGGTGGCGCCGCTACTTGCGCATGACCTCGGGCTCGTGGCGGCGCAGGAAGCGCGAGACGAGGATGCCGCAGATCAGGGCGAGGACGAGCATCGCGCCCATGTCGAGGGCCCAGACCCCGGCCGACTGCTCCCACAGCGGGTCGGTGTTGGAGGGGTCCTCCTGGTCGGGGAAGATCTTGTTGAAGTCGAGGGTGGCGCCGGCCGCGGCGACCGCCCAGCGGGAGGGGAACAGGTAGGAGACCTCGTTCACGCCGACCGCCCCGTTGAGTATCAACAGGCAGCCGGTGAACGGGAGCTGGGCGACGGCGAACATGACGAGCAGCGGCATCGTCTTCTCGGCCGTCTTCACCAGCGCGGAGAAGACCAGGCCGAACATCATCGCGGCGAAGCCGAGCGCCATGATCGGCAGGCACAGTTCGAGGAGCGGCATCCCGGCGATGACCAGGCCCTCCTCGGGGATCTCGCGGGTGGTGAAGCCGATGCCGCCGATGATGAGCCCCTGGATGACCGTGATCACGCCGAGCACGATGACCTTGGACATCAGGTACGCCGAGCGGGACAGGCCGGTCGCCCGCTCGCGCTCGTAGATCACCCGCTCCTTGATGAGCTCGCGGACGGAGTTGGCGGCGCCGGCGAAGCAGGCGCCGACGGCGAGGATCAGCAGCACGGTGGTGGCCGTGCCGTTCGGGACGACGGTCCCGTTGGCGCGGGGCGGGTTCGGCGTCAGGCCCTGGTCGGGCTCGATCAGGAGGCTGACCGCGCCGAGGACGGCGGGCAGCAGCACCATCAGGGCCATGAAGCCGCGGTCGGAGGCGATCACCGCGGCGTAGCGTCGCACCAGGGTGACGAGCTGGGACAGCCAGCCCTGCGGCTTGGGCGGTCTGACGGTCTGCACGTTCGGCGTGTGCACCGGCTGCGCGGCCTCGGCGTCGAGGTCCGCGGCGTACATCTGGTAGTGCTGCGAGCCCTTCCAGCGGCCCGCCCAGTCGTAGTCGCGGTAGTTCTCGAAGGCGGAGAAGACATCGGCCCAGGTGTCGTAGCCGAAGAAGTTGAGTGCCTCCTCCGGCGGCCCGAAGTAGGCGACGGAGCCGCCGGGGGCCATCACGAGCAGCTTGTCGCACAGGGCGAGTTCGGCCACCGAGTGGGTGACGACGAGGACGGTGCGGCCGTCGTCGGCGAGCCCGCGCAGGAGCTGCATGACGTCGCGGTCCATGCCCGGGTCGAGGCCGGAGGTGGGCTCGTCGAGGAAGATCAGCGAGGGCTTGGTGAGGAGCTCCAGGGCCACCGAGACGCGCTTGCGCTGGCCGCCGGAGAGCGAGGTGATCTTCTTGTCCTTGTGGATGTCCAGCTTGAGCTCGCCGAGCACCTCGTCGATGCGGGCCTCGCGCTCGCGCTCGGTGGTGTCGGCGGGGAAGCGCAGCTTGGCCGCGTACTTCAGGGCCTTCTTGACGCTCAGCTCCTTGTGCAGGATGTCGTCCTGCGGGACCAGGCCGATGCGCTGGCGGAGCTCGGCGAACTGCTTGTAGAGGTTGCGGTTGTCGTAGAGGACGTCGCCCTGGTTGGCGGGCCGGTAGCCGGTGAGCGCCTTGAGCAGGGTGGACTTGCCGGAGCCCGAGGGGCCGATGACGGCGATCAGGGACTTCTCCGGGACGCCGAAGGACACGTCCCGCAGGATCTGCTTGCCGCCGTCGACGGTGACGGTGAGGTGGCGGGCGGAGAAGGAGATGTCGCCGGTGTCGACGAACTCCTCCAGCCGGTCGCCGACCAGCCGGAAGGTGGAGTGGCCGACGCCGACGATGTCGTCCGTGCCGATCAGCACGGTGCCGTTCTTCGCGATCGGCTGGCCGTTGACGTAGGTGCCGTTGTGGCTGCCGAGGTCGGTGATCTGGAAGCGGCCGTCGGGCGTGGCGGTGAACTCGGCGTGCAGCCGGGAGACCTGCAGGTCGGAGACGACCAGTTCGTTCTCCAGGGCGCGGCCGATGCGCATCCGGCGGCCGAGCGCCATCTGGTGGAAGGTGGTCGGGCTGCGGTCGCCGTACTTCGGCGGGGCTCCCGCGGCGCCGCCGGACGGGGCCTGCTGCCGGGGCACGCGGGGCGGCTCCTGGGGGGTGGCGGCGGGCTGCTGCCAGTCCTGCTCGGCCGGCCGGGACCGCTCGGGACGTGCGGGCGCCTCGTGCACCGGCGGGGCGGCCTCCGCGGCGGGCCGGTCGGCCCGCGCCGCCTGCTGGGAGGCGGCCACGGCCGCGGCGGCCTCGCCGGAACCGGCCAGGGCGAGCCGGGGGCCGTCGGTGGCGTTGCCGAGGTGGACGGTGGCGCCGGGACGGATCTCCGTGCGCTGACGGATCCGCGCGCCCTGGAGGAACGTCCCGTTGGTGCTGCCGTGGTCCTCGACGAACCAGGTCCGGCCGTCCCAGCTGACCGTGGCGTGGCGCCAGGAGACCCGGGCGTCGTCGATCGTCACATCCCCCTGCGGATCACGTCCGAGGGTGTACGACCTGGACGGATCGAGCGTCCAGGTCTGTCCGTTCACTTCCAGTACGAGTTCCGGCACTCCATGCCCCACTTGTTGTCCCCCGAGAAGCCCCTGACACAGGGAGTCTAGGGATGGCGAACATCGGGAGGAACTATTTCAGGCTCAGCCGCCCGACCGAAACCCGACCCTTGTGAAGAGCGTGTACGGGCCCACCACCGCGCGCCGTTGACGTGAGGTCAAATCCGGCCGGACAGTGGGAAGCGCCCATGAGTGCGGAGGACTCCGTACGGATCACGCGCGACGGGACGAGTCGTCGGACACCCGGGGGGCCTCGATGGCGAGCAGGACACCGTGGGGCCGGGTGCTGCTCCCGGCGGTCGCGGCGGTGGGGTGGGCGTTCGCCGGAATGGCCGTGGTGGCCGCCGGCGCGCTGCGCTTGCTCGGCGCGGACGGGGCGGGCGGCTCGCTCCCCCGGATGACGGCGGCGGTGGTGGCGCTGGCGGTGGGCGGCCAGGTCACGCCGTCGGGGGACGTCGAGGCGTTCGGTCTGAGCGGCCCCGAGGCGTCGACGGCCGTCGACGCCGTGCCGCTGGGGGTGACGCTGGTCGGCGCGCTGCTCCTCGGAGTGGTGTTCCTGCGGTCGCTGCGGGGGGCGGGGTTCACCGTGCCGGGCCGCGAACTGGCGGCCCGGGTCGCCGCGACGGCCGCCGTCTGCGTCGCCACCGTCGGCGGGCTCGCCTGGGCGGGTCACGATGTGATCACACTCGACGGGCGGGCGCTCGCACTGGACGACGTTCCCGGCGGATCGGATATCGCGGACACCGAACTGCCCGGCGGCTGGGGCGACGTCGGGGGCCTGCTACCGGACCGGCTCGGCGATCTCGCCGACGCGGAGGCCGCGGTCGGCTTCACCGTACGGGTCCCCGAGACGCTCGCGGGCGCCACCGCGTGGGTGCTCGCCGTGCTCCTGCTCGCGCTGCTCGCCTCCCGGCGCACCCCGCTGCCGCCGGCCCTCGACGTGCTGCACCGGGCGGTGCGGCCGGCCGTCTCCGCGCTCACCGGGGTGTTCCTGGTCGCGGTGCTCGCCGGGTGGGGCGCGGCCGGGTTCGCGCTGCTCGGCGACGAGCGGCCGGGGCGGATCGCGGGGGCGGCCCTGCTCGGGGCGCCCAACGGCGTCTGGCCGGGGGTGTCGCTCGGTCTCGGGGTGCCGTGGCACGGCCGGGCCTCCGGCAGCCTGGCCGGGTGGCTGCCCGACCCGGTGGACCGGCTGCTCGCGGGCGGCACGGAACGGGAGTTGAACCTGGCCCGGGCGGCCGAGCTGGACGGGCGGCTGTGGTTCCTCGCGCTCGCCGCCGGGCTGCTGATGCTGTTCGCCGGGGTGCTGACCGCGGTCCGCACCCCGGACCGCGCCCGGCGCGGCGGCGGGCGGCTCGGAACGTTCCGGTTCGCCGTGCGCTGCGCGGTCCCGACGGCGGCGGCCACGGCGGCGGCGCTGGCCCTGCTCACCGGGGTATCGGCGCTCTCCGCGGACGCCTCCCTGTCGGTACTCGGCTACGACGCCTTCGACGCGGGCCTCGCGCTGCGCGGCGAGGTCCCGGCCGCCGCGGCGCTCGGCGCGCTGTGGGGCGCCGCGGCGGGCTTCGCCGGAGCGTTGCTCGCGCGCCTGTCGGGGGCGGCCGGCTCCGCGGCCACCGCCTTCGCCCGGGGCACCGCGGGGCCCGGGCACGCGTCGGGCCGCACCTACCCCGACCTGGCGTACCTGCCGGGCCCGTACCGCCCGTCGGACCCCTACCGGGCCCCGAACGCGGACACCAACCCCTACCTGCGCCTGCCGGACGACGTCCACGGCTCGCCGACGGTCGCCCGGCCGCAGCCGCCTCCCCGGCAGCGCGGGGCCCGGCCGGTGCGGCGGGCCGACGACGACGGGCGGGACGGACCCCCGCCGCCCGGAGTGCCGGGCACGAGGCGCTGACGGGGGGCCGTACGGCTCCGGCGCGACGGCGCAAGGCGACCGGCGGCGGCGACGGCGACGGCGACGGCGACGGCGACGGCGACGGCGCAAGGCGACTCGCGGCGGCGGGGCCCCGTACGGCTGTCCGGTCCTCGGGACGGGTGCGCCGGGCCGGTCGGGGGCCCGATACGGTGGGACGACCATGAGCGCATCGCAGCCCCAGCAGGCTCCCCGGCAGGACTCCCCCGCGGCACCGGAGCGGGCCACCCTTCTGGTGAAGATCTTCGGCAAGGACCGGCCCGGGATCACCGCCGGCCTCTTCGACACCCTCGCGGCCTTCGGCGTCGACGTCGTCGACATCGAGCAGGTCGTGACCCGCGGCCGGATCGTGCTCTGCGCGCTGGTCGGCGAGCCGCCGGCCGGGACGGAGGGCGAGCTGCGCTCGACCGTGCACAACTGGGCGGAGTCGCTGAAGCTCCAGGCCGAGATCATCTCCGGGATCGGCGACAACCGGCCCCGCGGCAGCGGCCGTTCGCACGTCACCGTGCTCGGCAACCCGCTGACCGCCGAGTCCACGGCGTCGGTCGCCGCGGCCATCACCGGCACCGGCGGCAACATCGACCGGATCTTCCGGCTCGCCAAGTACCCGGTCACCGCGGTCGAGTTCGCGGTCTCCGGGGCGGAGACCGAGCCGCTGCGGACCGCGCTGGCCACCCAGGCGTCCGTGCTCGGCGTGGACATCGCGGTGGTCTCGGCCGGTCTGCACCGCCGCGCCCAGCGGCTCGTGGTGATGGACGTCGACTCCACGCTGATCCAGGACGAGGTCATCGAGCTGTTCGCGGCGCACGCGGGCTGCCAGGACAAGGTCGCCGCGGTCACCGAGGCGGCGATGCGCGGCGAGTTGGACTTCGAGCAGTCGCTGCACGCGCGGGTCGCGCTGCTGGCCGGGCTCGACGCCTCGGTGGTGGAGAAGGTGCGCGCCGAGGTGCGGCTGACCCCCGGCGCTCGCACCCTGATCCGCACCCTCAAGCGCCTGGGCTACCAGGTGGGCGTGGTATCGGGCGGGTTCACGCAGGTCACCGACGACCTGCGGGAGCGGCTGGGGCTCGACTTCGCCTCCGCCAACACGCTGGAGATCGTGGACGGGAAGCTCACCGGCCGGGTGGTCGGGGAGATCGTCGACCGCGCCGGCAAGGCCCGTCTGCTGCGCCGGTTCGCCGCCCAGGCCGGGGTGCCGCTGACCCAGACCGTGGCGATCGGCGACGGCGCGAACGACCTGGACATGCTGAACGCGGCCGGGCTCGGAGTGGCGTTCAACGCGAAGCCGGTGGTGCGGGAGGCGGCGCACACGGCCGTCAACGTGCCGTTCCTGGACACCGTGCTCTACCTGCTCGGGGTGACCCGCGAGGAGGTCGAGGCCGCGGACGCGTCGGACGGCCACGTGGAGCCGGGCGAGGGCTGACCGGGGCCCCTCCCCCGCGGAGGACACGGGAGACGGCCCCGGGT
>NZ_JBHWZH010000230.1:0-5688 GCF_042728285.1 Streptomyces sp. NPDC060194
GGCCCGCACCGATCCGGTGCGGGCCCCGCCGTCGTCCACGCGGCCCTACTCGCCGCCCCACGGCGACGGCGCCGGCGGCGGGACGACCGCCGGCCGGTCGTCGCAGGTGATCGTGTTCGGCAGCAGCCACGGCGCGAGCCACGCCCCGGTCGTGCCGCCGCCGTCGTTGCCCCCGAGGTCGGTCAGGGAGAACTCCGACCCGGTGGCGGGGAAGTTGAACGACCCGCAGTTGTTCACGCCCACCGCGCCGACGTTGCGCGCGTCCACGTTCCGGAAGCTCGCCGAGCCCTTCGCCCGGGCGCTGACGACCGACGTCCCCGTGCCGTCCACCCGGATGTCCTCGAACCGGACGCCCTCGATCGTGTACTTGTCCTTCACCGGCCAGTCGCTGACCAGCATGATCGCGTTGTAGGTGCTGTCCAGGAAGTGGTTCCCGGTGACCCGGATGTCGGCGTCGATGTCCTTGTCCAGGGCGAAGAACCAGATCGCGCCGAGGCCGATCTTCCAGTTGAGCTCGAAGGTGCCGCTGCGCACGGTCGTGTTGCCGGTGACGTCCAGCCGTCCGGCGAACGCCTCCGCCCCGAACCGCGCCCCGACGTGCAGACCGCTGCCCTCGCGGACCGGGTCGGCGACCAGGTTGCCCGACACCGTGTTGTCCGTACCGCCGTAGATCGCGATGCCGTTGGCGAGCGTCGGCGACTGCACGGTGTTGCGCTCGAAGGTGTTCCGCGCGTTCGCCTGCTTCTCCGACCACATGGCGAGCCCGTCGTCCCCGGTGTTGCGGACGAAGTTGTTCGCGACGACCGAATCGGTCACGCCGGTGTGGAAGTTGAGGGCGTCGGCGATCTGGTCCACCACGATGTTGTCGCTGATCCGCACCTTCGACATCGGGCCGTCGAACCAGAACCCCACCTTGGTGTGCTGGATGTGCAGCCCCCGGATCGAGGAGTCGCTCATCGCCCCGCCGACGGCGTTCACCTGGTCGGTGTCGATGCGCTCGCGGACGTCGCCCTGGATCGCGAACCCGGACAGGTGCACGTTCCGGCTGCCGCCGGCCGACGCGTCCTTGCCGTAGAAGCCGACCCCGGTGTGGACCGAGCCGTCCGGCGCGGGCGTCTCCAGCGCGACCTCGCGGCCCTTGAAGACCGTGTACCAGTTGCCGGCGCCGACGATCGTCACGTCGTCCACGACGATGTGCCGGTTCACCTGGTACGTGCCCGGCGGGACGTACACCTTCAGCTTGTGCCGCTTGGCGAAGGCGATGGCCCTCTCCAGCGCGCCCGCCGCGTCCTTCCGCCCCGTCGGGTCCGCGCCGAAGGCGAGCACGTCGGCCGCCTTGAGCTCGACGTGCGGCCGCCCGACCCGCTCGGAGTCCAGCAGGTCGATCACGGTCCACGCCGCCGGGCTGTCGCGCGGGACCGTCAGGCGGACGGTGTCGCCGGCCCGGTAGGTCTTCCCGAGCAGCAGCCGCTGCTCGTCGTAGAAGTGCGTCGGCCGGAACGGTTTGGTGATCTCCGGCGCGGGCGTGGTGTCCTTGGGCACGCAGGCGCACTCGGTGATCCACCAGTCCGGGTGGAGCAGGTCGGCCTGCGGGTCGTTGGTGAACGGGTACTGGTTGTAGAGCCAGGAGTACTGCGAGGTCAGCGTCATGGTGGCGCGGTTCTTGCCGTTCACCGAGACGGCGAGCGGGGCGGTGATCCCGCCGCCGCGCGGCGCGTCCGGGATGCTGTAGCGCACCGTGATCGCGTCGGCCGCCTCCGGCAGCGTGAACTCGACGTGCTCGCCGGGCGTCAGCCTGACGGCCGTCCGCCCCGACGCCTCCGAGGGGAGCGTGTACGCGGTCCGGTCCGGGCCGATCACCTCGCCGTTCGTGGCCGCGTTCTCCGCCTCCTGCTCGGCGAAGGCGACCTTCGCGCCGCGGCCCTCGACCAGCGCCGGGTCGAGCGCCGCGCGCGTGACGGCCGGACCGGCCTTCGCCGCCCTGCCGGCGGCCGCCGGCCCGTCGCCCGCGTCGGCCGACGCGGTGCCGCCGCCCAGGGTGGAGAGGGCGACCGCGGTCGCGACGAGTGCGGCCGTCGCCCCCGTCGATCTTCGTGCTGGTCCGGCGGACCACCACCGCCGTGCCATGGTGCGCAGTGTCATCGCGAGCCCGTTTCGTCGGAGTGTGAGGTGACAGTAGGGCGCTGGGCCCACCCCTCACAAGGCTCGTGCGAGGAACTTTCAGGTCTCGATTCAGAACCTGCGCGAATCAGCCGACTTCTTGCGTAACCGACCGCCGCTCGCGCCGACCCTTGCTTCAAGTCTTGACGCGACTCTCTCTCGGGGCTTAACTCACGCTCTGAATTAAGGCGTGAGGTTGTTCGCCTCCTGAACGCGCCCGCGCACCACAACCCTCGAAGGGCCGACTGAGTCATGCGCAGAATCAGAGCCGCCGCGGCCGCCGCCGTCGTCATCTCGCTCGCCACCGTCGCCGCCGGCTGCGGCGGCGGGGGATCGGGCGGCGGGGACAACTCCCAGCCGAAGACGCTGACCTACTGGGCGTCGAACCAGGGCCCGAGCATCGAGGCGGACAAGAAGATCCTGACCGCCGAGCTGAAGAAGTTCGAGAAGCAGAGCGGCATCAAGGTCAAGCTGGAGGTCGTCCCCTGGTCCGACCTGCTCAACCGCATCCTCGCCGCGACCACCTCCGGTCAGGGCCCCGACGTCCTCAACATCGGCAACACCTGGTCCGCCTCCCTCCAGGCCACCGGCGCCCTGCTGCCCTGGGACGACGCCGCCTTCGAGAAGATCGGCGGCCGCGACCGCTTCAGCGAGGCCGCCGTCGCCTCCGCCGGAGCAGAGGGCCAGGACCCGGCCGCGGTGCCGCTGTACTCGCTGTCCTACGCGCTCTACTACAACAAGAAGATGTTCGCCGACGCCGGCATCGCGAAGCCCCCGACCACCTGGGACGAGCTGGTCACCACCGGCAAGAAGCTGTCCAAGGACGGCAAGTGGGCGCTCGGCGTCGAGGGCGGCAACCTCTCCAACAACATCCACCAGGTCTTCGCCCTCGGCCAGCAGCAGGGCGGCGACTTCTTCGACGCGTCCGGCAAGGCCGACTTCACCTCCGACGCGAACGTCGCGGCGGTCAAGCAGTACGTCGACCTGATGGCCAAGGACAAGATCGTCGCCCCGGGCAACGCCGAGTACGCCCAGAACCAGTCGCTCACCGACTTCGCCAAGAACAGGACCGCGATGGTCCTGTGGCAGTCCGCCGCGACCACCTTCGCCGCCCAGGGCATGAAGCCCGACGACTGGGGCGTCGCCCCCGTCCCCGTCCCCTCGGGAGCCCCCGGCACCGGCAAGCAGGTCAACTCGATGGTCGCCGGCATCAACATCGCCGTCTTCAAGAACACCAAGAACCTCGACGGCGCCACGAAGTTCGTGGAGTTCATGACCAGCGACGCCGAGCAGAAGCTCCTCAACGACACCTACGGCTCCATCCCGCCGGTCAAGGCCGCCCAGCAGGACGCCGCCTTCAGCGCCCCCGACCGGGCCGTCCTGCGCGACACGCTCGACAAGAGCGCGGCCCCGCTCCCGCAGGTCCCCGAGGAGTCGCAGTTCGAGACCGCCGTCGGCACCGCCGTCAAGGAGCTCTTCGCCGACGCCGCCGCCGGCCGCCCGGTCACCACCGAATCCGTCAAGGCCCGGCTGTCCAAGGCCCAGCAGCAGATGCCGAAGTAGGTCCTCCTGTGACACCCGCCGCCCCTTCCGTCCAGCGGCAGCAGACCGCTCCGGGCCGAGCCGCCCCGCCGCCCGGAGCACGGGGAGGCCGGGGCCGGCGCCGTCGGCCCCGCCTCCCCTCCCGGCTGCGCCGCATCGGCCTGCCGTACCTGCTGCTGATCCCCGCCCTGCTCCTGGAACTCCTCGTCCATCTCGTCCCGATGGTCATCGGCGTCCTGATGAGCTTCAAGGAGATCACCCAGTTCTACATCCGCGACTTCACCGCCGCGCCCTGGGCCGGCCTGGAGAACTTCTCCCTCGCCGTCGACGTGAACCAGCCCGTCGGCGAGTCCCTGCTCCGCTCCTTCGTCACCACCTGCCAGTTCACCGTGCTCTCCGTCGGCCTGTGCTGGCTGATCGGCGCGGCGGCCGCGATCCTGCTCCAGGAGAACTTCCGCGGCCGCGGCCTGCTCCGCACGATCTTCCTCGTCCCCTACGCGCTGCCGGTCTACGCGGCCGTCATCACCTGGGCGTTCATGTTCCAGCGGGACAACGGGCTGATCAACCACGTCATCCACGGGCAGCTCGGACTCACCGACAGCCCGCCGTTCTGGCTGATCGGCGACAACAGCTTCGTCGCGCTGCTCGTCGTCTCGGTGTGGAAGGGCTGGCCCTTCGCCTTCCTCATCATCATGGCCGGCCTCCAGAACATCCCCCGGGAGCTCTACGAGGCCGCGGCCATCGACGGCGCCGGCGTCTGGCAGCAGATCCGGCGCATCACCCTGCCGTCGCTGCGACCCGTCAACCAGGTCCTCGTGCTCGTCCTGTTCCTGTGGACGTTCAACGACTTCAACACGCCGTTCGTGCTCTTCGGCGAGGCGGCGCCCGAGGCCGCGGACCTGATCTCCATCCACATCTACCAGTCCTCGTTCGTCACCTGGAACTTCGGCACCGGCTCCGCGATGTCGGTCCTGCTGCTGCTCTTCCTGCTCCTGGTGACGGCCGTGTACCTCGCCCTCACCTCCCGCGGAAGGAAGCCCGCCGATGTCTAGCGCCCCGGTCGACGGCGGCCGAGCGACCCAGCCCGCCGCGGCGCGCTACCGGCGCTCGCCGACCGCGCCGCCGGCGTCCTTCTTCTGGACCCGGCGGATCTTCCTCGGTCTGCTGACCGCCTTCGTGGTGCTGCCCGTCTTCGTCATGGTGAGCAGCTCGCTGAAGCCGCTGCAGGACGTGTCGGGCGAGTTCCGCTGGATCCCCTCCGGCCTGACGATCCGCCCCTACCTCGACATCTGGACGACCGTCCCGCTGGCGCGGTACTTCGTCAACTCCCTGATCGTGGCCGGACTCGCCACCGTCTGCTCGGTGGTCATCGCGGTGTTCGCCGCGTACGCGGTGAGCCGCTACGACTTCCCCGGCCGCCGGTTCTTCACCGTCAGCGTGCTGTCCACCCAGATGTTCCCCGGCATCCTGTTCCTGCTGCCGCTGTTCCTCATCTACGTCAACATCGGCCGGGTCACCGGCATCGAGCTGTTCGGCTCGCGGGGCGGGCTGATCCTCACCTACCTGACCTTCTCGCTGCCGTTCTCCATCTGGATGCTCATCGGGTACTTCGACTCCGTACCGCGCGAGCTGGACGAGGCGGCGAAGGTCGACGGGTGCGGCCCGCTCGGCGCCCTGGTCCGGGTGATCATCCCCGCGGCCGTGCCCGGCATCGTCGCGGTGACCGTCTACGCCTTCATGACCGCCTGGGGCGAGGTGCTGTTCGCGTCCGTGATGACCAACGACACCACCAGGACCCTCGCCGTCGGACTCCAGGGGTACGCCACCCAGAACGACGTCTACTGGAACCAGGTGATGGCCGCGTCCCTCGTGGTCAGCGTGCCCGTCGTCGTCGGCTTCCTGCTCCTGCAGCGGTACCTGGTGGCCGGACTCACCGCCGGCGCAGTGAAGTAGCACCGCGGGACACGCGGGCGGCCGGGTCCCACC
>NZ_JBHWZH010000231.1:0-5660 GCF_042728285.1 Streptomyces sp. NPDC060194
GCGCTCCTCCGCCGGCGCGGCGGGCTGCGGCGGAAGCGCCACGGCGCGGGTCGCGTCGGCCGGGGGCTCCGCCTCCGCCTCGTCGGGGGCGTCGACGATCGCGGTGAGCAGCGAGCGCGCGCCGGCGTCGTCGAGCCGCTGGTCGGGGTCCTTGGCGAGCAGGCCGTAGATGACCGTCTCCAGCGGGCCGGCCGCCCGGGGCGGTTCGACCGGCTCGGTCATCACCGCGGTCAGCGTGGCGATCGCGGAGCCCTTGTCGTACGGCGGGACGCCCTCGACGCAGGCGTAGAGCAGCCCGCCGAGGGACCACATGTCGGCGGCGGGGCCCGGCTTGCGGCCGCGGGCCCGCTCGGGCGAGATGTAGGACGGCGCTCCGACGAGCATGCCGGTGGAGGTGATGGACGGGTCGCCCTCGACCTGGGCGATGCCGAAGTCGGTGAGGACCACCCGGCCGTCGTCGGAGATCAGGACGTTGGACGGCTTCACGTCGCGGTGCAGGATGCCCTCGCGGTGCGCCGCGCGGAGCACGTCCAGGATCGCCAGGCCCACCTCGGCGGCCCGACGGGGCGTCAGGGTGCCCTTCTCGCGGATGACGTCGGCGAGCGAGGCGCCCTCGATGAGCTCCATGACGATCCACGGGCGGTCGTCCTCGTCGACCACGTCGTAGACGGTGACCGCGCCGGTGTTCCTGATCCGGGCGATCGCCTTGGCCTCGCGCAGCGTCCGGGTGATGAGCCGGCGCTTCTCGTCGTCCTCGATCTGGTTCGGGAAGCGCAGTTCCTTCACGGCGACGGTCCGGCCCAGGGTCTCGTCGGCGGCCCGCCAGACCGTGCCCATGCCGCCCTTGCCGAGCACCTCGCCCAGCCGGTAGCGCCCCGCGAGGAGACGTGCCTCGGTCGTCCCGGCCTGCTTCGCCTCCGACATGCGTCCCCTCTGCTTCCCGAACCCGCCCTGGCAGAGCCACCATTGTCACCCACGCCGGGGACGCCGGACGCCGCGGGTCCACGCACCGCGTTCATGGGCCGGGTACCCGGCCCGCGCGCCCCCACACCGGGCCGCGGCCCGGTCGGCCGCCCCCACCCTCCCCCCGCGGGGCCCCGGGGGCAAGAGCCGCGGCACGGGCCGCCCGCCCGGCGGGAGACGCCCCGTCAGCCGAGCGGCACGATGTCCGGCGCGCCGAGCCGGGCCGCGTCCGCCGTGAGGTCGTCGGGCTGCCGCTGGGACTCGCGCTCGGCCTCGACCCGCTTCTCGTAGTGCTCGATCTCGCGGTCGATCTGCTGCTTGTCCCAGCCGAGCACCGGGGCCATCAGCTCGGCGCACTCGCGGGCGCTGCGGGTGCCCCGGTCGAAGGTCTCGATGGAGATCCGGGTCCGGCGGGTGAGCACGTCGTCGAGGTGACGGGCGCCCTCGTGGGAGGCCGCGTAGACGATCTCGGCGCGCAGGTAGTCGTCCGCGCCCGCGAGGGGTTCGCCGAGCGAGGGGTCGGCGGCGATCAGGTCGAGCAGTTCCTCCGTCAGGGAGCCGAAGCGGCCCAGGAGATGCTCCACGCGGACCACGTGCAGCCCCGCGCGGGCGGCGATCCGGGCGCGCGCGTTCCACAGCGCGCGGTAGCCGTCCGCGCCGATCAGCGGCACGTCCTCGGTGACGCACTCGGCGACCCGCTGGTCCAGGGCGTGGACCGCCTCGTCGACGGCGTCCTTGGCCATCACCCGGTACGTCGTGTACTTGCCGCCGGCCACGACCACCAGGCCGGGCACCGGGTGCGCGACGGTGTGCTCCCGCGACAGCTTGCTGGTGGCGTCGGACTCGCCGGCGAGCAGCGGGCGCAGGCCGGCGTAGACGCCCTGGACGTCGTCCCGGGTGAGGGGGACGGCGAGCACGGAGTTGACGTGCTCAAGGAGGTAGTCGATGTCGGCGCTGGAGGCGGCCGGGTGGGCCTTGTCGAGGTCCCAGTCGGTGTCGGTGGTGCCGACGATCCAGTGCCGGCCCCAGGGGATGACGAAGAGCACGGACTTCTCGGTGCGCAGGATGAGCCCGGTGGAGGAGTGGATGCGGTCCTTGGGGACCACGAGGTGGATGCCCTTGGAGGCGCGGACGTGGAACTGCCCGCGCTCGCCGACGAGCGCCTGGGTGTCGTCGGTCCACACCCCGGTGGCGTTGACGACCTGCTTGGCGCGGACCTCGTACTCGCCGCCCGCCTCGACGTCCTCGACGCGGGCCCCGACGACCCGCTCGCCCTCGCGCAGGAAGCCGGTGACCCGGGCCCGGTTGGCGGCGTGCGCCCCGTAGACGGCGGCGGTGCGGACCAGGGCGGTGACGAAGCGGGCGTCGTCCATCTGCGCGTCGTAGTACTGCAGGGCCCCGACCAGCGCGTCCTTCCTCAGGGCGGGCGCCACCCGCAGGGCGTGCTTGCGGGTGAGGTGGCGGTGGACGGGCAGGCCGCGGCCGTGGCCCGAGGAGAAGGACATCGCGTCGTACAGGGCGACGCCGGAGCCGGCGTAGAGCCGCTCCCAGCCCTTGCCCTTGAGGGGGTAGAGGAACGGCACCGGGCGCACCAGGTGCGGGGCCAGGCGCTCCAGGAGCAGCCCGCGTTCCTTCAGGGCCTCGCGGACCAGGGCGAAGTCGAGCATCTCCAGGTAGCGGAGGCCGCCGTGGATCAGCTTGCTGGAGCGGCTGGAGGTGCCCGAGGCCCAGTCCCGCGCCTCGACCAGACCGGTGGACAGACCGCGGGTCGCGGCGTCCAGCGCGGTGCCCGCGCCGACCACCCCGGCGCCCACCACCAGCACGTCGAGTTCCCGTTCGGCCATCGCGGCGAGCGCCTGCGCGCGCTGCCCGGGTCCGAGTGTCGCTGTCCTCACTGCTGCCTCCCGCTGCGGTCGGGGCCCGGGATCGCGTCGCGGGCCCGGGGGCGTATCCGGACGTGCCTCGTCCCCCGATTCTGTCCGCGTGCCGGCGCTTCAGCCACCGGCCCGCGACATCAGCCTGCCACTCCCGGCGCAACACAGTCGGCGGTTGTCCACAAATCCGTCATGACGGTCATATTTACTCCTAGTCTGACATTGCGTCCCGCCCGTCTGCCCTCAGGAAAGGACGGTCCCCCACATGCCCGCAGATCTCGCCGTCATCGGCCTCGGCCCGCTCGGCCTCCCCCTCGCCCGCGCGGCCGTCGCCGCCGGGATCAGCACCATCGGCTACCAGGCCGGCCCCACCGACCCCGCGGCCGGACCGCTGCCCCCCTCCGACCTGCGCCGGATGCTCGCCGCCGGCTTCCGCCCGACCGCGAACCCGGGGGAACTCGGCCGGGTCCGCACCGCGGTGATCTGCGCCCCCGTCCCCGCCGGCCCCGACGGGACCCTCGACCTCACCGCGGCCACGGACGCCGCCCGCACGCTGGCCGGCCGGCTGCGCCCGCACACCACCGTCATCATCGAGTCGCCGGTCCACCCGGGCACCACCGAGGGGCTGCTGCGCACGATCCTGGAGGACGGGTCGGGTCTGCGCGCGGGCCGCGACTTCCACCTCGCCCACTCCCCCGGCCGCTTCGACCCCGGCAACCGCACCCACGGCTACGCCGCCACCCCCAAGGTGATCGGCGGCCTCACCCCCGCCTGCACCGAGTCCGCGGCGGCCTTCTACGGACGGCTGACGGACAAGGTGGTGCGGGCGCGCGGCTGCCGGGAGGCGGAGTCGGTGCACATCCTGGAGACCAACTACCGGCACGTGAACATCGCCCTGGTCAACGAGATGGCGATGCTCTGCCACGA
This sequence comes from Streptomyces sp. NPDC060194, assembly GCF_042728285.1. NCBI lineage: Bacteria > Bacillati > Actinomycetota > Actinomycetes > Kitasatosporales > Streptomycetaceae > Streptomyces > Streptomyces sp. NPDC060194. The sequence goes on from NZ_JBHWZH010000231.1 coordinate 3,765, forward strand.
ACTCGGCGTCGACCTCTGGGACGTCATCCGCTGCGCCGAGACCAAGCCGTTCGGATTCCAGGCCTTCCGCCCGGGCCCCGGCGTCGGCGGCCACGGCGTCCCCGTCGACACCATCGGCCCGCACCGCCCGCTGCGCCTGGTCGAACTCGCCTCCCAGGTCAACCAGCGGATGCCCGGCTACGTCATCCAGCGCTGCGCCGCCCTGCTCAACGAGCACGGCAAGTCCGCGCGGGGGGCGCGCGTGCTGCTCCTCGGCGTCACCTACAAGCCGGACCTCGCCGACCAGCAGGGCTCGCCGGCCCAGGAGATCGCCACCCGCCTCATGGGCATGGGCGCCTCGCTCAGCTACCACGACCCCTACGTCCCCGACTGGCGGGTCCTGGGCCGCCCGGTGCCCCGCGCGGACCCGCTCTACGAGGCGGCGGCCGACGCCGACCTGACGGTGCTGCTCCAGCACCACCGCACCTACGACCTGCAGGGCCTCGCCGTCAAGGCCCAGCTCCTGCTCGACACCCGCGGGACCAGCCCGACGGGCGCCGCCCACCGCCTCTGAGCGCCCCTACCGCCGCGCCCCGACGTGCGCCGCCGCGCACGTCGACGGGGCCGCCGACATCCGCACGCTCTCGTCGGCCAGGACGGCCCCGCAGCCCACCCGCAGGCCGGCCGGCAGCTCGTTGCCCGCCCCGACGACCGCCCCGTCGCCCACCACGACGGAGTCGAGGCGGGACCCCGCACCGACCTCCGCGTGCCGGCCGACCACGCTGTGGTGCACCAGGGCGCGCCCGGCGATCCGCGCGCCGGGCAGCACCACGCTGCCCTCGACGACCGCGCCCGCCCCGACCACGGCCCCCGCGCCGACCACGGTGCCCCCGCTGAGCACGGCCAGCGGGTCGACGAACGCCCCGTCGAGCACGAGCGCGTCGCCCACCGGACCGGGCAGCGCGGGTGAGGACACCCGCCCGCGCACCAGGTCCGCGGAGCCCTTCACGAACGCCGCCGGCGTCCCCAGGTCGAGCCAGTACGTGTCGTCGACGACGCCCCGGACGACGGCGTCCGTCGCGAGCAGGTCAGGGAACGTCTCGCGCTCGACGGACACCACCCGGCCGGCCGGTATCCGGTCGATGACCGCGCGGGTGAAGACGTAGGCGCCCGCGTTGATCTGGTCGGTGACGATCTCCTCGGGCGTCTGCGGCTTCTCCAGGAAGGCGGTGACCCGCCCGTCGGCGTCCGTGGGGACCAGGCCGAAGGCGCGCGGGTCGGCCACCCGGGTCAGGTGCAGGCTGACGTCGGCGCCGGACGCCCGGTGGCCGTCGCGCAGCGCGGCGATGTCGAGGCCCGAGAGGATGTCCCCGTTGAGCACGAGGACCGGCTCGTCGGGGCCGCAGGTCAGGTGGTCGGCGGCGTTGCGGATCGCGCCGCCGGTGCCCAGCGGCTCGGCCTCGGTGACGTAGACGAGGTCGAGGCCGAAGACGGCCCCGTCCCCGAAGTGCGGCTCGAACAGCTCGGCGAGGTAGGAGGTGGCGAAGACCACCCGGTGCACCCCGGCGGCGGCCGCGCGGGCGAGCTGGTGGGCGAGGAACGGGACGCCCGCCACCGGAAGGAGCGGCTTGGGCGTGTGGCTGGTGAGCGGACGCAGGCGCGTCCCCTGGCCGCCGACGAGAAGAATCGCTTCGGTCATGGCTGGTCCCCCTGGCAGTCGGGACCAGTCGGGCGCTCCGGCCCGCGACGCCCCCCAGCGCCGGTCCCACCGATCGAACGGTGGGCCTATCCTGCCACCCGCGTTCCCCCGGCAAACGGCGGACGGGTTACGGAGCGGTCAACATCGCCGCGCGCGTCGGGGCGGCCGCAACCCCCCGGACACGCGCGCGGGGCGGCGCCGGATCTCCGGTGCCGCCC
>NZ_JBHWZH010000232.1:0-5582 GCF_042728285.1 Streptomyces sp. NPDC060194
GCCACCGTCCGCCTCGCGCCCGGCCGGCACCGGGCCGCCGGCCGCGGCCTGCGCCGCCGGCTGCGCGCCCGCGCGGCGTCCCGCAGGTCGTCCGCCGCCCCCGCCCAGGGCCAGCGCTTCCTCGCCCGGGCCGCGCTGCTGACCGCCGCGCTCACCGCGGCCGGCGCCGTCCTCGGGCTCGCCCGCGACCAGACGCTCGCGCACCTCTTCGGGGCCGGCCGGGACACCGACGCGTTCCTCGTCGCCTGGACCGTCCCGGAGTTCGCCTCGACGCTGCTCATCGAGGAGGCGATGGCGCTGCTGCTGGTCCCGGCGTTCAGCCGGGCGCTGGCCCGGCGGGGCGCGGCCGGGGCGGCGAAGGGCGACCCGGTACGGCAGCTGCTGCGCACCACGCTGCCCCGGCTCGTGCTGTCCACCGGGGCGGTGGCCGCGCTGGTCGTGGTCGCGGCCCCGCAGCTCGTCGACCTCCTCGCGCCGGGCCTGGACGGCATGGCGCACCACGATTTGGCCGTCGACTGCACCCGCCTGACCGCCACCTGCGTCTTCACGTTCGCGCTCACCGGGTACTTCAGCGCCGCCCTGCGCGCGCACGGCCGCTACCTCTCCCCCGCCGTCATCTACGTCGCCTACAACATCGGCATCATCGGCACCCTGGTGGTCGCCGGCCCGGTGTGGGGGGTGCGGGCGGCGGCGGCCGGGGTGGCGATCGGCGGGCTGCTCATGGTGGTCGTGCAGGTGCCGTCGCTGTGGCGGGTGCTGCGGACCGCGCACGGCGGCGGGTCCCTCCCGGCCGCGAGCGCGCCGCCGGACCGCGGCCAGGCCGGGCTCGCGCTCGCGCTGATGGCGCCGGTCGTCGTCTTCGCCGTCACCCGGCAGTCGCAGGTGCTCGTCGAGCGGTTCCTCGCGTCGCCGCTCGTCGAGGGCGCGATCTCGCACCTGAACTACGCGCAGAAGGTCGCGCAGATCCCGATGGTGCTCTCGCTGATGCTCGTCACGGTCAGCTTCCCCGTCGTCGCCCGCGAACTCGCCGCCGGGCGGCGGGCGGAGGCGCAGCGGCGGATGGAACGCGACCTGGTCACCGCGGCGATGACCGTCCTCGTCGGGGCGTCCGTGGTGATCGCGACCGCCCCGCAGATCGTCGAACTCCTCTTCCAGCGGGGTGCGTTCGACGCCGAGGACACCCGTGCCACCGCCGTCGTCATGCGGGTGTACGCGCTCGGGCTGCTCGGTCAGACGCTCGTCGGGGCGCTGGTGCGCTGCTACTTCTCCGCGGCCCGGCCGCTGTGGTTCCCGGCCCTGGCGATGCTCGCCGGGGTGGCCGTCAACATCGCCGCCGGGGTGGCCGCCGCCGACCGCTTCGGCGCGGCCGGTCTCGCCGCGGCGAACGCGCTCGGGATCACGGCGACCGCCGTCCTGCTGCTCGGCGGCATCCGCCGCAAGGGCGTCCCGCTGGCCACCGGCACGGTCCTGATGTCGTTGGTGAAGCTGACCGCCGCCGCGGCGGCCGCGACGGCGGCGGGGTGGTGGGTGGCGTCCGCGCCGCTCGGCCCGCTCGCCGCCGTCGTCCTCGCCGCGCTCGCGGTCGTGCCGGTGTTCGTCGTCTCCGCCGCCGCCCTGCGCGCCGCGGAGGTCCTCTCCCTGCTCTCGTCCCTGTCCCGAAGGCTGCCTCATGTCGACACGAACCCGCCGCCTGGTCGATGCGATCTTCCCGGTGCCCCGCGCGCCGCTGTGGATCGGGATGTACCACTCGATCGGCGACCCGGCTGACGACCCCTACCGGGTCACCGTCTCCCCCACCCGCTTCGAACGCCAGCTGCGCTGGCTGCGCGACCAGGGGCTGCGCGGGGTGAGCATGCGCGAGCTGCTCGCCGCGCACGCCGCCGGCGCCGCCCGCGACCTCGTCGGCCTCACCTTCGACGACGGCTACCGCGACTTCGAGACCACCGCCCTGCCGCTCCTGCGCGCCTACGACTGCACGGCCACCGTCTTCGTCCTGCCCGGGCTGCTCGGCCGGGACAACGTCTGGGACGCCGAGGGCCCCCGCAAGCCGCTCCTGGACGCCGCCGGCATCCGCCGGATCGCGGACGCCGGCATCGAGGTCGGCTCGCACGGCCTGCACCACGTCTCGCTGCCGGACGCCGACGACGCCGCCCTGCGCGCGGAGACCGCGGAGAGCCGCGAGGCCGTCGCCGCCCTGTCAGGCGAGGAGGTGACCGGCTTCTGCTACCCCTACGGCCACCTCGACGCCCGCTGCGTCCGCGCCGTCCGCGACGCCGGGTACACCTACGCCTGCGCCGTCGACCCCGGCGGCCTGTCCAGCCTCCTCGCCCTGCCGCGCGCGCACGTCGACCAACGGGACAGCGCTATGCGGCTGTTCGGAAAGCACGTCCTGCACGGTCTGCGGCGGAGCACCCCCGTCGGCCTGACGCCGGCCCGGCAGACGGCGGGCCGCTCATGAAGGTCCTGCAGATCATCACCGGTCTCGGCATCGGCGGCGCCGAGCAGCAACTCCGCCTTCTGGTAGGCCGGTTGGACGCCGAGACGCACGTCGTCACCCTCACCGCGCCCGGCGCCGTCGCCGACGGGCTGCGCGCCGACGGCATCCCCGTCACCCATCTCGGCATGCGCGGCAACCGAGACCTGGCCGCCCTCCCCCGCCTGGTGCGGATCATCCGCGACGGCGGCTACGACGTCGTCCACACCCACCTCTACCGGGCCTGCCTCTACGGCCGGATCGCCGCCCGCCTGGCCGGGGTCCGGGCCGTCGTCGCCACCGAGCACTCCCTCGGCGACGACCAGATCGAGGGCCGCCCGCTGTCCGCCGGCACCCGCGCGCTGTACCTGGCGGGCGAGCGGCTCGGCCGCCGCACGGTGGCGGTCTCCGCCTCCGTCGCCCGCCGCCTGGAGGACTGGGGCGTACCCGGCGACCGGATCACGACGATCCCGAACGGCATCGACGCCGCCCGGTTCGCGTACGACCCCGCCGCCCGGTTCGCGGCCCGGCAGCGGCTGGGGATCCCGGCCGAGGCGTTCGTGGTCGGCGGGGTCGGGCGGCTCGCCCCCGGCAAGCGGTTCGACACCGTGATCCGCGCCGTCGCCGCCGTGCCCGACGCCCGGCTCGTGCTGGTCGGCGAGGGCGACGAGCGCGCCCGCCTCCTCGACGCGGCCCGTCGCAGCGGGGTCGCCGACCGGGTGCTGCTGACCGGCGCCTGCGTCGACCCGGCCCCCGCCGACGCACCCCCGGGCAGCGACCTGCCCGCCCTGCTCGCCGCGATGGACGTCCTCGTCTCCAACTCCCCCGACGAGGCCTTCGGCCTTGCGGTCGTCGAGGCGCTCGCCGCCGGGCTGCCCGTCCTCTACGCCGCCTGCCCCGCCATCGCCGACCTGCCCCCGGGGGCCGTCCCCGGGGCCTACCGAATCAGCGGCGACACCGCCGAACTGGCGCACCACCTGCGCGAGTTGAATCTCTCCTGCCCCGCCGGCCGCCCGGTCGCCGAGGCCGTCGGGCGGTACGACATCGCCCGCACCGCGCGGCAGCTGGCCGCCGTGTACGAGGACGTGCTGGACCCGGCACGGCCCGCCGATCTGCCCCACCAGTCCACCCCGGCGGACCTCCCGTCCGTCACCCCATCGAAGTGAGGTAGTCATGTCCCGGGAAACGAACCCGGCGCCGCGCCCGCTCGCCCGCCTGACCGCAGTCCTCCCCCGCCCCGCGCTGTGGCTGCTGCCGTGCGCCGTGATCGCGGGCGCGCTCGCGGGCCTCGTCTACGGCTCGGTCAAGGCCCCGCAGTACGCGGCCACCTCGTACGTCGTCGTGGTTCCCGACGCGAAGAAGGACCCCGCGGCCGCACTCGGCTTCGCGCAGGCCTACGGCCGGGTCGCGGTGGACGTCGCCGTCGAGGGCGGGGCCGCGGGCGACGCCGACGTCTCGCGCCGGACGCTGCGGGACGGTGTGACGGCGGCGACCTCGCCGGACGCCCCGATGATCTCCCTGACCGCCCGCTCGACCAGCGCCGCCACCGCGGTCGCGATGGCCGACAGCGCGGCCTCCGCGCTGGTGGAGAAGAGCGCGGCGACCAAGAAGACCACTGGCGTCGAGGTGCTCGGCTTCTCCCGCGCCGGCACCCCGTCCGCGCCGGCCTCCCCCTCCGCGGCGGTCGCGGCCCTGGTGGGCGGCTGCGCGGCCGGGCTCCTCGCGGGCCTCGCCCTGCTCGTCCGCCCGCGGCGCTCCGCGCCGGGCGCCTACGCCCCGGTCCCCGCCCCGGCCTCGGCCGCACTCCCCCAGAAGGAGCCCGTGTGACCAGTCCCGCCCGCGCCACCTCCGCAGGCCCCGGCGGCGAGCCGTCGTCGCCGTCCGCGTCCTCGACGCCGTTCACCTCGTCCGTACCGGCCGCACCCGGCCTCGGGCGGAGCGCCCGGCCCACCGGCCTGCCCTGCGCCGGCCACCCCGGCCCGTCCGGCCTCACCGCCACGGTCTGCCGCGACACCGACGAGTTCGGCCGGCTCGCCGCCGAGTGGACCGCGCTGCACCGGCGGTGCGCCACCGCCACCCCGTTCCAGTCCCACGCCTGGCTCCACTCCTGGTGGCTCTCCTACGGCACTCCGGGCCGGCTCCGCCTGGTCCTGGTCCGACGCGACGGCGTCCTCGTCGCCGTCGCCCCCCTGCACCGCACCGGCGGCCCGCTCCCGAGGCTCACCCCGCTCGGCGGGGCGATCACCGACTTCTCCGACGTCCTCATCGCCGACGACTGCCCCGAGGCGCTGCCCTCCCTGACGGACGCGCTCGCCGACCTCGCGCGCACGGCCGTCGTCGAGTTCCGCGAGGTGCGCCCCGACGCGGCCGTCCACCGCGTCCGCGCTCTGTGGCGCGGGCCGAGCCGGGTGCTGCCCGACTCGGTCTGCATGGAGCTGCCGGCGCTGCCCATGGACCGGCTCGTCGAGCTGATGCCGTCGTCCAAGGCCCAGCGGACCCGGGCCAAGGTCCGCAAGATCGACGCGGCCGGCATCGACCGCCGCCCGGTCGACGCCGGCGACGTGCCCGCCGCCCTGCGGCGGCTGCTGGCCCTCCACCGCCGCCAGTGGCAGGGCCGCGGGGTCACGCCCGAGCACCTCACCGACCGGTTCGCCGCCCACCTGGAGCGGTCGGCGACCGCGATGGTCGCCGACGGCGGCGCGGCGATGACCGAGTTCAGCATCGACGGCGAGCTCGTCGCCGCCGACCTGACCCTCCTCTCCCCCACCCTCTCCGGCGGCTACCTCTACGGCGCCGACCCGGTGCTGCGCAGCCTCAAGGTCGACGTGGCGACGCTCCTGCTGCGCAACAACGCCGAAGAGGCGAGCGCGGCCGGCCGCACGACGCTGAGCATGCTGCGGGGCGCGGAGCCGTACAAGAACCAGTGGTACCCGCAACTCGTGCGCAACCAGCGGCTGTTGCTGGCCCGGCGGCCGTACGCCCCGGCCGTCGAGCTGCTCGCGGCGAAGGTCCGCGGCCGGATCTGGGCGCGCGACACCGTCCGCGGGTGGCAGGCGCGGCGCCAGGGCTGAACACGGACGGACCGCCGGCCCCCTCCCGAGGAGGGGGC
>NZ_JBHWZH010000233.1:0-5476 GCF_042728285.1 Streptomyces sp. NPDC060194
GCCTGGTGCGGCCGCGCGCCCCGGCGGGCGGTGAGCTCCTCCGGATCAGCCGCGGTCGAAGACCGCGACCGTCCTGGCCGGCACGGTGAAGGTCCCGGACGCGGCGTCGAAGGCGGACGCCTTCACCCCGGCGTCGGAGCCGTCCCGCTGGACCCGGTGCAGCCGGTAGTCGTCGCCCGCGAGCGCGCCGACGGTCTGCTTCTGCGCCTCGGGGGTGGCGTTGAAGACGACGACCAGGTCACCGAGGGTCATGGTGACCACGCCGGGCGTCTCGTCCGGCCCCGAGAGCGGGAAGCCGAGCGCGGCCTGCACCTCGTCGGCCGACTTCAGGCCGAAGACCGGCTCGGTGGTGCGGATCTTCAGCAGGTCCCGGTACGCGGCCGAGGCGCCGTCGATCTGCGGGCAGCCGGGCGCGATCGCCGGGTTCGCCAACAGGGGCTTGGCGAAGGACCACTTGGGCTGGTTGTCGGCGGCCGGGGGCAGCCCGCGGCCGAAGCCGTTGCCGTCGGCGCAGTCCCAGTGGATCGCGTTGAACCAGTCGCCGCTGTCGTAGGAGTTGCGGTCGAGGGACTTCGACCGCAGCAGGTCGGTGCCGGCCTGGGAGAGCGCCGGGCCCTGGGAGAGGGCGGCGGTGCCCATGGCGAGGACCTGCATGCGCGCCCGGTCGGCCGCGGACGTGCCGGCCGGGAGCTTGAAGGCCAGCGCGTCGAACAGCGACTCGTTGTCGTGGGCGTCGGCGTAGGCGAGCGCGTCGCCGGGGACGGCCGCGTAGCCGGCCGGTGAGCCGTTGTAGTCGACCTGGGAGCCCTTGACCCGCTTGCCGGCGGTGTCGGTGAAGGCGTAGTCGGCGAGGTTGCCGCTGAGACCGACCTTCAGCAGGTCCTGGTAGTGCAGGAGGCGGGCCTTCTGCTCGGCCTCGGTGCCGTTGGCCTTCGAGGTGTTGGGGTCGGTGTAGAGGCCGGAGGCGAAGCCCTGGACGCCCGGGTCCTCGTCGAACGGACCGCCGCCGCGGACCGCGTCGCGGGCCCGGTCGGAGAAGGTCGCGACGCCGGTGCCGGCCATGTTCTTCTGGGTGGCCTGGACGAAGCGGGCGTCGTCGGCGACCTCGCCGAAGTTCCAGCCCTCGCCGTAGAGGATGATCTCCTTCCCGTTCACCCCGTCCTTCGCGAGAGTCAGCTCGTCGAGTGCCTTGCGGACGGCGAGGATGTTCGCCTTCGGGTGGTGGCCCATGAGGTCGAAGCGGAAGCCGTCGACCTTGTAGTCGCGGGCCCAGGTGACGACCGAGTCGACGATCAGTTTGCCCATCATCGCGTTCTCGGTGGCCGTGTTGGCGCAGCAGGTGCTGGTGGCCACCGAGCCGTCGGCCAGGAGCCGCTGGTAGTAGCCGGGGACGACCCGGTCCAGGACCGAGGTGTCGGCCTGGCCCGCGCTGGTGGTGTGGTTGTAGACGACGTCCATGACGACCCGCAGCCCGTCGTCGTTGAGCGCCTTCACCATCTGGCGGAACTCGACCGTGCGCTTCGTGCCGTCGGGGTCGGAGGAGTAGGAGCCCTCGGGAACGGTGTAGTGGTAGGGGTCGTAGCCCCAGTTGAAGCCGTCCTTCGCGGCGATCTTCGCCACGCACTCCTGCTGCTTCTCGGAGTCGGCGGGGAACGACGTGAGGTCGCAGTCGACGCTCTGCGCGCCGGACTCGGGGATCGTCGCGATGTCGAAGACCGGCAGCAGGTGCACGTAGGAGGTGCCGGCCCGCGCCAGGTCGCGCAGGTGCTTCGAGCCCTTGCTGTCCTTCTCCGTGAAGGCCAGGTACTTGCCCCGGTTCGCCGCGGTGGTGGTGCGGTCGGCGACGGAGAAGTCCCGGACGTGCAGCTCCTGGATCTGCGCGTCGCGCAGCGGCACGGCGGCCGGCTTGCGCAGGCCGGTCCAGCCGGCGGGCGCGAGGTCCTTCGCCTTCAGGTCGACGACCAGGCTCCGCTTCGAGTCGGTGGTCAGGGCGACCGAGTACGGGTCGGTGACGGTGTTGGTGACGACCTTGCCGACGGTCGGGGCGTAGACCTTCACCTGGAAGGCGTACTTCTTGCCGGTCCAGGAGGACGGGCCGGTGACGGTCCAGGTGCCGGAGTCGGCCCGGCGGGTCATGGCGACGCTCCGGCCGTCGATCTCGAGCGCGACGGACTGGGCGGTGGGAGCCCAGACGCTCAGGGTCGGCCGGCCGCGGTCGAAGACCGGGCCGAGGGCCTGCTGCTGCGCGGCGCCCGCGTACAGGTCGTCCAGGACCCCGCCGATCTGCACGCCGGTGGCGGCGACGACCGCACCGTTGGCCGCGCGCTGGGAGGCGATGACCTGGCCGCGCAGGACGTCCTTCAGGCCGTCGCGGTCGCGCGGGTGGATCGTCCAGGCGGTGTACTTCGCCAGGTGCGGGAACTTCGCCTTCTGGGCGTCGGTGAGAGCGGCCCTGTCCAACCGGATCCACCGCACGTCGTCACCGGTCAGCTGTCCGTCCTTCAGCGCGATCGAGCCGCTGCGGGAGGCGAGGAGCTGGGTGGAGGCGGCGGAGTCGACGCCGTTCCAGGCGACGGTGTGCGCGTCGATCCAGACGGCCTCGGACTTCTTCAGGTCCAGGGTCGTGCTCTTCGCCTGCGGCAGGAGGTACTTCTCCCGGCCGCTCAGCATCCAGACCTCGTGGCCGATCGCCGTGAGGTCGAGCGACTGGTCGGCGGGCAGGTCCTTCTCGTCGCCCTTGTGCAGGATGTACGAGAGCGACGTGGCCCCGTCCGCGAGCGGCACCTCGTAGACGGCACCGTAGGCGTCGATCCGGGTCGGCAGAAGGGGCTTGGCCCAGTCGGTGGGGTTCGCCGCGCCGGTCCAGGTGTGGACGCCCCAGCCGTCGTAGTCCCCGTCGGGCCGCTGGTAGTGCAGGACGGCCTTGGTCCTGTCCTGGGGCGGGTAGGCCCCGTCGGGGGCGGTGGTGGCCTGCGCGTCCTTGCCCTGCGCGATCCACACCTCGCCGGTGGTCCCGAGCGGGACCGTCCGCTGCGGGCCGTCGACCGTACCGCCCTTGACGACGGTGTACGGCAGGGAGTCGGCGCCCTGCTCGACCTTCACCCAGGCGAAGGCGCCGTAGGCGTCACGGCCGGTGAAGGCGGCCTTCTTGTCGCCGGAGACCAGCTCCCAGCCGTCGTAGTCGCCGTCGGGGCGCTGGTAGTGGACGACCGCGTAGTCGCGCTGGACGGCGCTCGGCGGGGCCTCCACGACCGGTGTGCCGGCGGTGGTGGCGGCGAGGTCGCTCGCGGTGCGGCCGCGGGCGTCGACGACGACGGCCTTGTAGCGCAGCGCCGTGCCGGCGGGCGCGGTGACCTTCTGGGTGACCTTGTAGGGGGCGTGGTCGGCGGAGCCGAGCGTCCGCCACTTCCCGTCGCCGACCTGGGCGGCGAAGACGACCCGGTTGGTGCCGGGGGTGCCGCCGTCGACGTTCGCGGCGATCTCGACCGTGCCGGTCGCGCCCGCGGCCGGGGCCTTCAGGTCGACCGACGGCGTGGTGCCGGCGGTGACGGACGGGTCGGAGGAGCGCAGGACGACGGTGGACAGGGCGGGGAGGGTCAGTGTGACCTTCTGGCCGGCCTGCGCCTTCAGCGCATCCTTGTCGCCGTACAGCACACGGTGGTTGCCCGAACCGGTGGTCAGCTCGACCGTCTTCGCCGTGGTCGCGTTGTTGGCCGCGACGACGTACTCGGTGCGCCGGTCGGTGCGGGAGAACGCGTAGACGGAGTCCTTCGCGAGCCGCTCGGTCTGGATGCCGTCGCGGAGCGCCGGGTGGTCCTTGGTGAGCTTGGACAGGGCCGCGATGGAGCGGTAGAGCGGGTGGGTGGTGTCGTAGGCGTCCGAGGCGTGGGTGCGGTCGGTGCCGAGCTGGTCGTCGTCGAGGTAGGCGTCCGTCTTCGAGGCGAAGAGGGTCTGCCGGGCGTCCTTGTCACCGCCCGCGCCGGTGAAGCCCTGCTCGTCGCCGTAGTAGACGACCGGGTTGCCGCGGCTGAGGAACATCAGCTCGTTGGCGAGACGCGCCCGCCGGACGAGCTCGGCGTCGTCGGCCTTCGGGTTGTCCTGCTTCAGGAACGTGCCGATGCGGCCCATGTCGTGGTTGCCGAGGAAGGTCGTCGACTCGTAGGCGTTGGCCTTGTCGGTCGTGTACCGGTAGTCCTGGCCGAACACCCCGGCGAGCTTCCCGGCGTCCGCGCCCTGGGAGGCGAAGTTCCGGGCGGCCTCCTGGAACGGGAAGTCCAGGGTGGCGTCGAGCCGGCCCTCGGTGACGTACGGGGCGGTGATCGCCGGGTCGGAGGAGTACACCTCGCCGAACATGAAGAAGTCGTCCCGGCCGCGCTTGGCCGCGTACGCGTCGAGCGACTCGGCCCACTGCGTCCAGAACTCGCGGTTGACGTGCTTGACGGTGTCGATGCGGAAGCCGTCGATGTCGAAGTCGCGGACCCACTTCTGGTAGATCTTCTCCATGCCCTCGACGACCTCGGGACGCTCGGTCCACAGGTCGTCCAGGCCGGAGAAGTCGCCGTACTCGGAGGACTCGCCGGCGAAGGTGGAGTCACCCCGGTTGTGGTACATCGTCGGGTCGTTGAGCCAGGAGGGGACCTTGAGGTCCTTCTTGGCGGCGGGGACGACGGGGGTCCGCGGGAAGCTGTCCGCGGAGACCTTCGGGAACCTGCGCTCACCGTCGGCGTAGTCGTTGTCGTCGAACGTGCGGCCGTCCGAAGTCCGGTACGGGAAGGCCCCCTTGGAGAGGTAGTTGTACGCCTTCTCCTCGTAGTCGATGACGTCGGCCGTGTGGTTGGTGATGACGTCGAAGAAGACCTTCATGCCCTTGGCGTGGGCCTTGTCGATCAGCCTCTCCAGGTCGGCGTTGGTGCCGAAGTGCGGGTCGACCTGGGTGAAGTCGGTGATCCAGTAGCCGTGGTAGCCGGCGGAGGCGTTGTCGCCGGTGCCCTGGACGGGCTGGTTCTTGAAGATGGGCGCCATCCAGATGGCGGTGGTGCCCATGCCCTTGATGTAGTCCAGCTTGTCGGTGAGCCCCTTGAGGTCGCCGCCCTGGTAGAAGCCCTTGTCGGTGGGGTCGAACCCGGTCGTCAGGCGCGAACCGGTCAGTCCGCCGCGGTCGTTGGCCGTGGAGCCGTTGGCGAACCGGTCCGGGAGCACGAAGTAGAACTGCTCGCGGGTGAGGTCGTGCCGGGCGGGCTCGGCGGCGAGCCGGGCGTCGGAGGGTGGTGCGGGCGGCCGGGGCGCGGCCGTCGCGGGCAGCGCGGGCACGAGCGCCGCGCTGAGGGCGACGGCCAGGGTGGACGCTGCCGTTCTTCGGCGTATCACTGTCGGGCTCCTTGCGGGAGGCGGAGGGCTGCGGACGGCGGCGGGGGGCCCCCGGGGGGGGGGGGGGGCCCCGGGGCGGGGGGGGGGGCGCGGGGGGGGGTGTAGTGGA
>NZ_JBHWZH010000234.1:0-5458 GCF_042728285.1 Streptomyces sp. NPDC060194
GCGTCCCGAGGTCGCCGCCCGCCGCCGTGTGTCGGCTCGGCCCCTACCAGGCCGCGTGCGCCGTCCCCGCCCGTCGCTCGGACGGCACGAATATCCACAGGGCCAGGTAGAGGAGGAACTGGGGGCCGGGCAGCAGGCACGAGACCAGGAAGATCAGCCGCATCGTCCTCGCGGAGGTGCCGAAGCGCCGGGCCAGGCCCGCGCACACCCCACCGATCACCTTGTCGTGCTCCGCCCGAACCAGCTTCCCGCTCATGATGGTCTCCTCCGTATTCCGCGAGTTCTCCCGCGCGATGCGAGTGCCCCGCTCCCGATGCCTCAAAGCTACGGCGACCAATCGGACAAAACATCCCCCTCCCGAGGGACCCCGACCCTGGTTCCCCTCGGGGTCGACCCCGAGACCGGCCCGGACTCGCCCCGCGGCGTCGGAGCCGAGCTACGGCACCAGCCCGACGTGGGCGCCCGTCAGCGGCAGTTCGTCCGGCTGGCCCGGTCCCGTGCGGTGCGTCTCGTCGGCGCCGGGGCCGAAGCCGGTGCCGCCGGTCGCCGGAAGACCGTCGCCCGTGCGTCGCCGCAGGCGGTTGCGCAGCACCGGGACGACCGCGAGGTGCGCCATCGCGACCCCGATGGTGTTCAGCCACAGCGAGTCGACGTCGACCACCCGGCCCGGGACGCCGGTCTGCAGCAGCTCCACGGCCAGCGAAACGAACGCACCCGCCGCGACGGTCCGTGCGAACGAGCCGAGCCGGGAGACCTGCAGCCGGCCGTGCGCCAGCGGGAGCAGCAGGCCCAGCGGGGCGAGGATCACGAGGTCCTTACCGATGCTGCGGACCGCGTACTCGCGCCCGAGGGCGAGGTCCGCGCGGATCCCCGCGAGGGGGGTCAGGTTCGCCGGGCTCACCCAGGGCACGTCGAGCGGGCGCAGTGTGAGCCACCCGACGATCACCAGATGCGCGACGAGGAGAAGGATCCCCGCCGCGCGGAGGGTCGACCGGCCGCCCGTGGCGTGACGCTGCTGCACGGGTACGGGGACGCGGGAGCGGTGGCAACGGTTCCGAGGGAGCGGAGGCCTTGGGGGCCGGCAACGGGGTTCGCGCTGCGCGGGAACCCCTTGCGGCGGCAACGGCTTCGCGGCCGCGCCACGGGGCACGGCCTGAGGCCGCGCGGCCTCACCGGCCCGCCGGCCTCAGGACGATTCCGTCACCGCCCGCCGGCCGGCCTCAGGACCGTTCCGTCACCGCCCGCCGACCGCTAGGGATTCCCGCCGCCGCCCGACGTCGCCACTCCCGCCCCCGGGTTCGCCCGCAGCTCGTCCGTGCACGTGTACCGCCCCGGTGCGTCCTCGGCGCGGGGGCCCGCGAGGAGGACGGTGCCGTCGGGGTCCGCCGCCGTCGCGGAGCTGCGGGCGTAGGTGCAGACGATCTGGGCGAGGGCGAAGTCGGAGAGGGCGTCGGGGGCGTTGGTGAGGCGCAGGGTGGCCGGGGGGTCGTCGCGGCGGGGGCCGGTGACGGAGAGGTCGGCGGGGACGTCGGAGGTCAGTCCGGCGTCCTTCTCCGCGGAGGTGGCCGGCAGCTGCAGCTCGGCGAGCAGGACCAGGGCGGTCTTGACGCGGGCCGTCCCGGCCTTCGCGGCGGTGTCGGGGGTCGCGGCGGCATCGGGGGTCGCGGCGGCATCGGGGGTCGCGTCGGCGTCGGGGGTCGCGTCGGCCGGTTCCGGCAGGTCGACGGCCCGCTCGACGCTGACGAGCTGCTCCCGGCAGACCAGGTACAGCGGCACGGTGTCGTCGTCCGCGGGCTGCGCGGTCGCGTCCTCGGGCGCCGACCGCAGCGCGCAGGGCACGCGCGAGGGCGCCGCGCCGAAGTCGGTGGGGACGCTCGTCGGCCGGATCCCGCAGCCGGCGAGGACGGCCGAGGACAGCAGCACCGCGGCCAGGAGCGCGCCGCTCGCGGGGCCTACGCGCCTCACGACAGCTCCCCCTCGGCCGGCTCGTCGTCCGTGTGCCGGGGGAGGGTGAGGGTGAACACCGCGCCGCCTTCGGGTGAGTTCGCGGCGGTGATCTCGCCGCCGTGGATGTGCGCGTTCTCCAGGGCGATCGACAGGCCGAGCCCGCTGCCCTCGGACCGCGGCCGGGACGCGCTCGCCTTGTAGAAGCGGTCGAAGACGTGCGGCAGCACGTCCTCGGGGATGCCGGGACCGTGGTCGCGGACGGCGATCACCAGCTCCGTGTCGGACGCCGTCACCGTCACCCGGACGGGGGAACCGCCGTGCTTCAGCGCGTTGCCGATGAGGTTCGCCAGGATGACGTCGAGCCGCCGCGGGTCGACCCGTGCGAGCAGCCCGCGCTCCGCGTCGAGCTCGACCGCGTCCAGCCACGCCCGCGCGTCGACGCACGCGGTGATCTGGTCGGCGATGTCGACGTGGTCGAGGACCAGCCGCGCGGTGCCCGCGTCGAACCGGGTGACCTCCATGAGGTTCTCCACCAGGTCGTTCAGCCGCCGGCTCTCGCTGACGACCAGCTGCACCGCGGGTGCGATCATCGGGTCGAGGTTGTCGGCCTCCTCCTCCAGGACCTCGCTGACGGCCGTGATCGCGGTCAGCGGGGTGCGCAGCTCGTGCGACATGTCGGCGACGAACCGGCGTGAGGCCTGCTCCCGGTCGCTCATCTCGGCGACCTGTTTCTCCAGCGCCTCGGCGGTCCGGTTGAACGTCCGCGACAGGTCGGCGAGCTCGTCCGTGCCCGAGACCCGCAGCCGGGTCTCCAGCTTCCCCTCGCCGAGCCGCCGGGCGGCGTCCCCGAGCCGCTGCACGGGCTTCAGGACGGTCGTGGCCGCCGCCTGCGCGAGCAGCGCCGAGCCGACCAGCGCGAGCGCGGTGGCGATGCCGAGCGACCAGGCCAGCGACGTCAGGTCGTCCCGTTCGGGCTCCAGGGACTTGAGCATGTAGCCCGTCGTGCCGGCCTCGTCGGAGCCCGCCCCGGACCCGTCGCCCGCGGAGGAGCCGCCGGAGTCGATGATCCGCGTCCCCGCGACGAGGAACGGCGTCCCGTCGTCGAGCGTCCCGTAGGCGTCCTCGCCCACCGTCCGCTGCCAGTAGAGGTGGTACGGGTACTGGTTGGTCTCCGTGACGGGCTGGCGGCGCCGCACGGCGTCCTGGAGGGACTGCGGGACGTCGTCCAGGGTGAACGTGTCCAGGTCTGAGTTGCCGGTGACGGTCCGGCCGTCCTCGTTCACGGATATCAGCAGCACGCTGTACTGCTGCGCGCTGTTGGACATCCGGTCGGCGGTGGTCTTCAGCTCCGCCTGGGTGGGGCGGCGCGGCAGCGCGCCCGCGCGGGACTGCATCTGCTCCTTGAAGTCGTGCAGCGCCGCGTCCTGGGTGCGGGTGAGCAGCGCCTCCCGGTTGAGCCAGTACGCGATCCCCGAGGCGGACACGGCGGCGGTCAGCGCGACCAGGGCGAACACGAAGACCAGCCGCAGTCTCAGGGAGGTCAGTCGCAGCCTGGTCCTGAAACCGCGCCCCTGGGAGGGCTGTTCGCCGGGCGCGTCGGTCGGCCGCGTCCCCTGGGCGGCCGTGCGGGAGGAGGCGACGGTCACTGAGGGTTGTCCAGCCGGTAGCCGACCCCGCGGACGGTGCGGATGAGCGTCGGCGAGGACGGCACGTCCTCGACCTTCGCCCGCAGCCGCTGCACGCAGGCGTCCACGAGCCGGGAGTCGCCCAGGTAGTCGTGCTCCCACACCAGCCGCAGCAACTGCTGCCGGGACAGGGCCTGTCCGGGGCGCCGGCTCAGTTCGAGCAGCAGCCGCAGCTCGGTCGGGGTGAGCTGGAGGTCCTCGCCGTTCTTGGTGACGGTCATCGCCGAGCGGTCGATGACCAGGGAGCCGAACGCGGCGGAGTCGTTGGACTCCCGCTCGCCCCGGCGCAGCACCGCGCGGATGCGCGCGTCGAGGACGCGGCCCTGGACGGGCTTGACGACGTAGTCGTCGGCGCCCGACTCCAGGCCCACGACGACGTCGATGTCGTCGTTGCGCGCGGTCAGCAGGATGATCGGCAGCTGGTCGGTGCGCCGGATGCGACGGCACACCTCGAAGCCGTCGATGCCCGGCAGCATCACGTCCAGCACGATCAGATCGGGCCGCTGCTCGCGCAGCAGCTGCAGGCCGTCCTCACCGGTGGCCGCCGTGGCCACGCGGTGCCCCTGGCGCGTCAGCGACAGCTCAAGAGCCGTGCGGATGGCGTCGTCGTCCTCGATCAGCAACAGGAATGGCACGCGGGCCATTCTGGCCCATCCGGGGGTACGGGGACGACTGCCCGGACATCTCCCGTCGCCCGTCCTCCGCGCGGAGGGGCGACGGCGCTCCGCGCGGAAGACGTGTCACGGCGACCGGTCCCTGTGACAGGTCTGTGACAGTCGGCGGACACCGGCGTGAAGTGCGGTTGGCAAGCTCTTCATCACACGGACGGCCCAACGGTCACCGCGTACCGCACACCGGCTGCACCTGACTCCACCGACGGGGGGCGCGAGATGAACGCACTGCACAGCACCAACTCCGGCGCAGTTGTCACACGCCTGCACGACCCGAAGCGGAGCGAGCGCACCGGCGCCGAGGGGGGTGCCGCACACGGACGCACCTGCGTCCGCTCCGGCGCACGGCAGCACACCGGTACGTACATGACCGTGGTCGCCGGGGGGAACGGGGCCGGGGGGCCCGACGGGGGAGCGCAGGGGACGGCGGTCCCGGGGGAGCGGAAGTCGTCGCTCTCGGAGGCGGAGTTCACCGCCTACGTCCAGGACCGCCGCGCCTCCCTGTACGCGACCGCCTACCACCTGACCGGGGACCGCTTCGAGGCGGAGGACCTGCTCCAGAGCGCGCTGTTCTCCACCTACCGGGCCTGGGACCGGATCAGCGACAAGGCGGCCGTCGGCGGCTACCTCAGGCGCACGATGACGAACCTGCACATCAGCGCCTGGCGCCGCCGCAAGCTCAACGAGTACCCGACCGAGGAACTGCCCGAGCGCTCCTGCGACACGGACGCCATGCGCGGCACCGAACTGCGCGCGGTCCTGTGGCAGGCCCTCGCCCGGCTGCCGGAGCTCCAGCGCACCATGCTGGTCCTGAGGTACTACGAGGGCCGCACGGACCCGGAGATCGCCGACATCCTCGGCATCAGCGTCGGCACGGTGAAGTCCAGCATCTGGCGGTCCCTCCGCCGGCTGCGCGAGGACCAGGTCCTCAGCTTCGGCCGTGACGAGGAGGAGTCCTTCGGGGAGCTGGTCGCCTGAAGGCTGGGGGGAACGGGGGAAGGCGGGGTCCGGGGGGACCTCGCCGAACGGGGGAACGGGAGGTCCGGGGGGACCTCCCAGGGGGGAACGAAGCGGGGTCCGGGGGGACCCCGCGGGAGCAACAACGGGGGAAGGCCCGCACCGGGGGGTGCGGGCCGGGGGGTAACCGGCGGGGCC
>NZ_JBHWZH010000235.1:0-5403 GCF_042728285.1 Streptomyces sp. NPDC060194
CCCCCGACGCCGCACGACCGGCGCCCTGAGGTCGGGGTGCGGCGGTCAGCGCCCCGCGGTCAGTGCTCGACTGCCTGGCCGACCCCCGCCTCCCCGGCCGACGGCGTGATCCCGGGCGACGTCCCGTCCCCGCGCCACGGGTGGGCGAGCCGCCCGGCGACCGGCCGCCACCACGGCTCGGCGGGCAGTTGCCCGCCGGGCTCGAACGGCTCGCCCGGACGGGGCAGCGCCAGGCTCTGGCCGGCCTCGCCGGCGACGTCGACGGTCCACTCGGCGGGCTCGCCCCAGGCGTGGAAGGCGAGGTTGAAGGTGCCCCAGTGGATCGGCAGCAGCACCCCGCCGGGCGTACCGCCCTGGAGGTCGAGGTGGGCGCGGACCGCCTCGGCGGGGGTCATGTGGATGTCCGGCCAGGCGCCGGGGTCCGGGACGGGGTCGGTGTGTCCCTGCGGCCAGTACGCGCTGTACGCGCCCAGCTGGATCATCGTGGCGTCGAACGGGCCGTGCTCCGCGCCGATGTCCGCGAAGCCGGGGAAGTAGCCGGTGTCGCCGCTGTGGAAGATCCGGTGCCCGCCGCCGGCGACCACCCAGGACGCCCACAGGGTGTGCTGCTGGTTCCGCAGCCCGCGGCCGCAGAAGTGGCGGGCGGGGGTGGCGGTGAGCCGGAGGCCGCCGACCTCGGTGGAGTCGTGCCAGTCGAGCTCGCGGATGCGGGCGGCCGGGACGCCCCAGTGCTCCAGGTGCGCGCCGATGCCCAGCGGGACGGCGAAGACGGTGTCGGTCCGGGCCAGGCCGCGGATGGTCGGCAGGTCGAGGTGGTCGTAGTGGTCGTGCGAGATCACGACGACGTCGACCGGGCCGAGGGCGGTGAGGGGGACGGGCACCGGGTGCACGCGCCTGGGGCCCGCGAAGGAGAAGGGGGAGCAGCGCTCGCCCCAGACGGGGTCGAACAGGACCCGGCGGCCGCCGATCTCGGCGAGCACGCTGGAGTGGCCCATCCAGGTCAGCCGGAGGCCGGTCGCGGCCGGCCGGGAGAGCTCGGCGAGGGTCGTCGGGTACACCGGGACGCGGCCGGCCGGCGCGCGCAGGGCCCGCAGCTCCTTGTCGAAGTAGACCTTCGCGAAGGACCGGGCGGAGCCGGAGGGGCGGGTCGCCGAGGGGCCGCCGGGGTTGCGGAACACCCCGTCGGCGAAGTTCGGCGAGTTCCTGATCCGCTCCCAGCGCTCCCCGGTGGCGTCGGCGCCGAAGGGCGGGGTGCGCAGCGTGCGCAGCCGGGTGCGCAGGGGGTGGAGGGGGGCCGGTCCGGTCACGACGTCTCCCGTGGGGCGAGGGCGGTGGTCACACCATTATGGGCGGGGAGGGGGACGGGAGGGCGGCGGCCGGGTGTCATGCGGCGGGCTGCCCGTAGACGCGTTCGATACGCAGGGTGAGGACGACGCGCCGGTCCTCGACCATCACGCGGCGGTACTCGTCCCAGTCGGGGTGCTCGCCGCGGACGTCCCGGTAGAGGGCGACGAGCGCCTCGACGGTGTCGTCGTGCGGGTCGGCGGCGACCGGGGAGAGCTCCGCGGCCGCCTCGGCGACGGTCCAGGCCCAGCGGTCGTCGCTGGTCACGTGGTAGCTCGCCCGGGCATCACGGCGCAGGTTGGCGGTCTTCGCGCGGCCGTCGGTGACCGAGACGCGCAGCACGCCCTCGTCCGGGTAGTAGGCGTGGTTGACGTTCGAGAGCTGCGGGCGGCCGTCGCGCTTGAGGGTCACGAGGACGCCGCCGTCGTGGGCGGCGAACAGGGCGAGGAGCGCGGAGTCCCGCTCGGGAGTCGTCATACGGGGATCAACGTGCGCGCGGCGGCGGAGATTCCCGGCGGTCGCGGGCGCGGCGGCCCGGCGGCCCCAACTCGTCTCCTGCGCCGAGCCGTTGGGAACCGGTGGCGTAGGGTGAATCCGTGGCCAGAGTGCGGTTGAGCGTGACGGAGCGGCGCGCGGAGCTGCTGCGGGCGGCGGTGGCGCAGATCGAGGAGCGGGGCGTCTCCGACGTCCGGATCTCGGACGTGGCCTCGGCGCTCGGGGTCAGCAACGCGCTGGTCCTGTACCACTTCTCGACCAAGGAGCAGCTGGTCGCCGCCGCCTTCGCGCACGCCGCCGAGGCCGATCTCGAGCGGCTGCGCCGACTCCTCGGCCGCCGCGGCCCCGCGCTTCGGCGGCTGCGGGCCGCGGTGCGGTGGTACGCGCCGACCGGGCAGGCGAAGGGCTGGCGGCTGTGGATCGAGGGCTGGTCGGTGGCGCTGCGGGAGCCGGGGCTGCGTGAGGTGACGCGCGACCTGGACCGCCGGTGGAAGCAGGCGCTGACCGAGGTCATCGCGGAGGGCGCGGCGGCGGGCGAGTTCGCGTGCGCCGACCCGGGCGCGGCGGCCTGGCGGCTCACCGCGCTCCTGGACGGTCTCGCCGTGCAGATGACGTCGTACACGGGGGCGCTGCCCCGCAGCACCATGCTGCGGTGGACGGACGAGGCGCTGGCCCGGGAACTCGGCCTCCCGCAGGCCGCGTTGCGCTGAGCGCCGTCAGCGCAGCTCGTAGACCGCCGTCACGTTCACCTGGTCCTGCACCCGGCCGGTGGCCAGCTTCGCCGGGGCGTCGAAGGCGGCGGCGGGCAGGGTGACGGGGCGGGGGCGGCCGCCCGCCTCCTCTGTGAGGGAGACCAGCCGGCCCAGGCGGTGCCCGCTCAGCTCGGCGTGCTGCTCGGCCTTGGCGCGGGCGTCGAGGTGGGCGGCCCGGCGGGCCTCGGCGCGCAGGGCGGTGGGGTCGGCGACGTCGAAGGTCACCCCGTGCACCCGGCCGGCGTCGCCGGCGGCCTCGGTGACCGCGGTGACCAGTTCGCCGGCCCGGCCGATCTCGCGGACCTTGACGACGAAGCTCTGCGCGGACCGGTAGCCGACGGTCCGCAGCGTGCCGTTTTTAGCGGACGCGTGGACGGCGTCCAGGGACAGGCCCTCCGTCCGCACGTCGGCGTCGGCGACGCCCCGGGCCCGGACGGCGGCGAGCAGCGCGTCGGCCGCGGCGCTCTGCGCGGCGAGCGCCTGCTCGGCGGTGGGGCGGGTGACCTCGACCCCGGCGTTCACCAGGGCCAGGTCGGGGGCGGTCTCGGCGCTGCCCTCGCCGGTCACGGAGACGGTGGCGCGCTCAGGAGCGGCGGCCGCGAGCAGGTCCCCCGCCGCGGCCGGCGCGGCGGCGGCGGGCAGGGCGGCGGTGGCGGAGAGGAGCAGGGCGGCCGCGCCGGCGGCCAGGAGGGACGAGGTGCGCGAGGTCATGGAGGTCCTTCCGATAGCGGGTGGTGCCGGGCCATCCCAGCACCGCGTGAGGGCCGCCGCCCGCACCACTGACGCACATTCACCTCACTGCACCAGCCATACTGGGGCGACAGGGGACACGGAGGGGGAGACGGTGACGCGGGAGCAGGCAGGGGAATCGGCCCCGGAACGGCGGAACGCACCGCAGGACGAACCGCGCGACCGGACGCGCGACGGACTCGACATCCTGGTCGTCGGGGGCTCCGGCGTGGACACCGTCGTCCGCGTCGACGCCCTGCCGGTGCCGCTCGCGGACTCCGTGCAGGTGGGCCCGATCCAGGAGTGGCCCGGCCACACCGGCGGCAACGTGGCCCTCGGAGCACGGGCGTTGGGCCTGCGCGTCGCGCTGCTCGACTTCGTCGGCGACGACTGGATCGGCGCCCAGGTGCGCGAGCGGCTGGCGGAGGGCGACGTCGAGTTCGTGGCGCTCGTCTCGCCCGGCGGCACCCGCCCGGCGGTCAACCTGGTCGACGCGGCGGGCCGCCGGATGTCGTTCTACGACGCCCGCGACGTGCCCGGTCTGCGGCTGCCGCGCGAGGTCTACCTCCCGCAGCTGCGCCGGGCCCGCCACGTCCACCTGTCGATCACCGACTTCTCCCGCCACCTCTACGACGACATCGAGGCGTCGGGCCTTCCCGTCTCCACCGACCTGCACGACTGGGACGGGCTGAACGAGCACCAGCGCGAGTTCGCCCTCCGCTCCGACCTCGTCTTCCTCAGCGCGGCGGGCGCCGGCGAACGGATCGCGTCGGTGATGCGGGAGATCCTCGACGGCGGCCGCGCGCGGGCCGTGGTGGCGACGGCGGGCGCAGGCGGCTCCTACCTGCTGACCCGGGGCGGTGGTTCCGTGCCGCGGCACGTCCCGGCGACCGTGCCGCCCGCCCCGGTGGTCGACTCCAACGGCGCGGGCGACGCGTACGTCACCGGCTTCCTCCACGGGCGGCTCGCCGGGCTCGACGTCGACGACTGCGCCCGGCTGGGCGCGGTCGCCGGCGCGTACACCTGCACCGCGCCGGGGAACACGGCGCTGATCGGGGCCGAGGCGCTGCTCGCGGCGCTGCCGCCGGACCTGCGGGCCCGGTTCTCAGAGCGGGAGCAGGTCCGGGCGCTTGGCGGCGAGGTGGTCGCCGGAGGAGGTGCCCCGCAGCCGCCGGCCGATCCACGGGGCGAGGTACTCGCGCGCCCACAGGATGTCGTCCCGCCGTACCGCCAGGCTGCCGCGCGGCGGGAGGACCGGCCAGGGCTGGTCGGGATCGTCGGGGATGTCCAGACCGAGGACCTGTCCGGCCCGGAGGGCGACCCGGGTGTGTCCCTCTGGTGAGAGGTGCAGCCGGTCGCCGTCCCAGGCCCGGGCGTCCTGCACGGTCCGCAGCGACCAGAGGTCGAGGACCGGGCAGTCGTAGCGGTCGGCGATGGACCGGACGTGCGCCGTGTACGTGGCGATCTTGCCGCGCAGGTGGCGCAGGACGGGGACGTGCCGGGTGTCGAATCCGGTGCTGATCAGGACGGTGCCGACGTGGGAGGTCAGGTCGGCGACGGCCCGCTCGTAGCGCTCGGCGACGGCGTCGGGGTCGGAGCCGGGCCGGAGGATGTCGTTGCCGCCGGCGGCGAAGCTGACCAGGTCGGGGGAGAGCGCCTTCGCGCGCGGGAGCTGGTCGGCCACGATCTGGTCGAGGAGCTTGCCGCGGACCGCGAGGTTGGCGTAGCGGAAGCCGCCCCCGGGTCGCTGGTCCGCAAGGAGGACCGCCAACCGGTCCGCCCAGCCGACGAGCGACCCGTCGGGCCCCGGGTCTCCGACGCCTTCGGTGAAGCTGTCCCCCACCGCCGCGTACGACCCGAATCCGGTGCCTGCCCGGTCTCTGTCTGCTGTGTATCGCGAATCGTCTGCCACGGCTCCACATCCTGCACCCGCCGATGTGACCTACGCGACCGTAGGGAGGGGTTGACGGATGGTGATATGAACCACCCGGTCAGAATTTGGCAAAGCCGGAATAAGCCGGCGGTGGTCCGCGGGGGCGGACGGCGGGGAGCACGCCGAGGGCCCGGCGACGCGGTGCGTCGC
>NZ_JBHWZH010000236.1:0-5318 GCF_042728285.1 Streptomyces sp. NPDC060194
GAAGGGGGCCGGGGGCGCGAAGCCACCGGCCCCCTTCGTCATGCCACGAACGTCCGGGGCGTCTCGTACCCCGCGCCCGCGCCCGTCCGCACCAGCCGCGCCGCGGCCGACAGCCGCACCGCCGCCTCGTCCGCCAGCGCCCCGCCGACGGTGAACGGCAGCCGCACGTACCCCTCGAAGGCCCCGTCGACGCCGAACCGCGGCCCCGACGGCACCCGGACACCGACCCGTTCGCCGACCTCGGCGAGGCGGGACCCCGACAGGCCGCCGGCCCGGGCCCACAGCGTCAGCCCGCCCTTCGGCACGTGGAACTCCCACTCCGGCAGCTCGCGGCGCACGGCGGCGACCAGGGTGTCGCGGTTCTCCCGCGCCTGCGCCCGGCGCATCGCGATGGCCTCCTCCCAGCCCCCGGTGGAAAGGAGCCAGCTCACCGCGAGCTGCTCCACGACCGGGGTCCCGAGGTCGGCGTAGGCGCGGGCGGCCACCAGGCTGCGGATCACGTCCGGTGCGGCCCGCACCCAGCCGATGCGCATCCCCGCCCAGAACGCCTTGCTCGCCGAGCCGACCGTGATCACGCCCGCGCCCGCCGGGTCGAAGGCGCAGACCGGCCGCGGCATCTCCACGTCGTCGAGGCGGAGCTCGGTCATGGTCTCGTCGACGACCAGGACCGTGCCCGCCGAGCGGGCGGCGTCCACGAGCCCGCGGCGCTGCTCCTCGGTGGCCAGCGCCCCGGTCGGGTTGTGGAAGTCGGCGACGACGTAGGCCAGCCGCGGCGCGGCCTCCCGCAGGACCTGCCGCCAGCGGTCCAGCTCCCAGCCGGCCAGGCCGTCGGCCATGGCGACGGGGACCAGCCGGGCGCCCGCCTCCCGCATCAGCTGCAGGATGTTGGCGTAGCTCGGCGACTCGACCGCGATCCGCTCGCCGCGCCCGGCGAAGAGGTGGCAGATGGCGTCGATCGCGCCCATCGCGCCGGTGGTGACCATGATCTGCTCGGGCATGGTGGGCACCCCGCGGGCGGTGTAGCGCTCGGCGATGATCTGCCGGAGCACCGGCAGGCCGGCCGGGTAGTCGCCGTGGGTGTGCGCGTACGGCGGCAGCTCCTCCAGGGCGCCCTGCACCGCGCGGGTGAGCCACGGTTCGGGGGCGGGCAGCGAGGCGCAGCCCAGGTCGATCATCGAGCCGACCGATTCCGGCGGCAGTGGCTCCAGGCCCCGCGCGGGGAGCGGGTTGCCGGCCGGGACCGCCGTCCAGCTGCCGGCGCCGCGGCGCGACTCCAGGAAGCCCTCCGCGCGCAGCGCCTCGTACGCGGCGGCCACCGTGGTCCGGCTGACGGTCATCGCCGCGGCGAGCTCGCGCTCCGCGGGCAGCCGGGAGGCGACCGGGATGCGGCCCTCCAGGACGAGCAGCCGGATGCCGTCGGCGAGCGCCCGGTAGGCGGGCGGTCGACGGGTGCCGGGGCCCGCCGGCCGGTCCTGCTGGGAGGCGAGCAGCCGGGCGAGCTGCGCCGCGCCCACCGCTGAGGTCCACTGAGCCACGATTTCGGTCCACCTTCCTGGAATTGGCCATGGAAGGCCCTTCCAACCGAGCCACAGAGTGTCATGCATCAGGCCAACGACACCAGGGGGACCCGTGCTCACTCCATCGAAGCCCGCCCGACCGACGTCCGCACGCCCGGCCGCCGCACGCCCGGCCGCCGACCGCCGGACCCGCCGTCCGAGGCGGCACCTGACCCGCCGGCTCGTGCAGCTCTACGCGGGACTCCTCCTCTACGGGGCCAGCTCGGCCCTCCTGGTGCGGTCGGGGCTCGGACTCGAACCGTGGAACGTCCTGCACCAGGGCCTGTCGGAGCTGACCGGCCTCTCCATGGGCGTCGTCCTGACGATCGTCGGCGCGGTGGTGCTCCTGCTCTGGATCCCGCTGCGGCAGCGTCCCGGGCTCGGCACCGTCTCCAACGTGCTGGTCATCGGGGCCGCCATGGACGCCTCCCTCGCCGTGGTCCCCGACGCGCAGGCCATGGCGCTGCGGATCGCCCTGCTGGTGGCAGGCGTGGTCCTGAACGGGGCCGCCACCGGCCTCTACATCGCCGCCCGCTTCGGCCCCGGCCCGCGCGACGGCCTGATGACGGGCCTGCACCGGCTGACCGGGCGGTCGATCCGGCTGGTGCGGACCGGCGTCGAGTTCACCGTGGTGGCCACCGGCTTCCTGCTCGGCGGCACGGTCGGCGTCGGCACTCTCGCGTACGCGCTGGCCATCGGCCCGCTCGCCCAGCTCTTCCTGCGCGTGTTCACCGTGCCGGAGGCCCCCCGGGCGGACGGCCCCGCTCCCGCTGCCGCCGGACCGGACCGGCCGGCGGAGGGCGACGAAGCAGCCGGACGGATCGTGGCGGGTTCCCGCCCCCGGGGGACGGTGTCCGAGCCGGTGGGGTGATACTGCCCCGATGATCAGCTCCCCCCGCGACCCGCGCGACCGGCACCCGTTCCTGGACCACCCGGCGCCCCTCGCCTTCGCCCACCGCGGCGGGGCCGGCGACGGGCCGGCGGACGGCGTGCCGGGGGCCGGTCTCCTGGAGAACACCGTCCCCGCCTTCCGCAACGCCGTGGACCAGGGCTACCGCTACCTGGAGACCGACGTGCACGTCACGGCCGACGGCCGGCTCGTCGCCTTCCACGACCCGACCCTGGACCGGATGACCGACCACCGCGGGACGATCGCCCGGCTGCCGTGGTCGGCCGTGGCGAAGGCCCGCGTGGGCGGCCGCGAGCCGATCCCGCTCTTCGAGGAGCTGCTGGAGGAGTTCCCCGAGGCCCGCTGGAACATCGACGTCAAGGCGGAGGCGGCCCTGCTCCCGCTGATCGACCTCATCGGCCGCACCGACTCCTGGGACCGCGTCTGCGTCGGCTCCTTCGCGGAGCACCGCGCGGCCCGGGCCCGCCGCCTCGGCGGCCCCCGGCTCGCCACCTCCTACGGCGCCGCCGCCGTCCTCGCCCTGCGGCTGCGCTCGTACGGGCCGCCGGTCCCGTTGCGCGGTTCGGGCGTCTGCGTCCAGGTCCCCGAGACGCACGGCGGGATCCGGGTGGTGGACGAGCGCTTCGTGCGGGCCGCGCACGCCCGCGGGCTACAGGTGCACGTGTGGACCGTCAACGACCCGGCCGGGATGAGGCGCCTCCTCGACCTGGGCGTGGATGGCATCATGACCGATCGGACGACGGCGCTGCGCTCCGTGCTCACCGACCGGGGGGCGTGGGCCTGACGGCGCGACGGGGACGGGAGCACGGGGTGGGCTCGGACACCAGGGCGGCGGCGGAGCAGGCGCCGAACGGCCACGACCGGCGGCGCGAGCAGCGCGGCTGGTACTTCTACGACTGGGCCTGCTCGGTCTACTCCACCACCGTCCTCACGGTGTTCCTCGGCCCGTACCTCACCTCGGTCGCGGAGAACGCCGCCGACGCCGAGGGGTTCGTGCACCCGCTGGGGGTCCCCGTACGGGCCGGGTCGTTCTTCCCCTACTGCGTCTCGGTCTCGATCGTGCTGGCGATCCTGCTGATGCCGCTGGCCGGCGCGCTCGCCGACCGCACCGGCCGCAAGAAGCCGTTGCTCGCGGCGGCCGCGTACACCGGGGCCTGCGCGACGGCGGCGATGTTCCTGCTCGACGGCGACCGCTACCTCCTGGGCGGCCTGCTGCTGATCGTCGCCAACGCCTCGCTCGCGGTGTCGATGGTCCTCTACAACGCGTTCCTGCCGCAGATCGCCGCCCCGGCGGAGCGGGACACGGTCTCTTCGCGCGGCTGGGCCTTCGGCTACGCCTCGGGCTCGCTGATGCTGGTCGTCAACCTGGTCCTCTACTCGGGCCACGACTCCTTCGGCCTGTCGGAGTCCGAGGCCGTGCGGATCTGCCTGGCCTCCGCGGGCGTCTGGTGGGGCGCCTGGGCGCTGATCCCGCTGCGCGCGCTGCGCGACCGCCGTGCGGCGCCCGGGGCGGGGCCCGCGGTCAACGGCTGGAGGCAGCTCGCCGCGACCCTGCGCGAGATGCGCCGCCGCCCGCTGACCCTCGCCTTCCTGCTCGCCTACCTCTGCTACAACGACGGCATCCAGACCGTGATCAGCCAGGCCTCCGTCTACGGTTCGCGGGAGCTGGGGCTCGACCAGACGACGCTGATCGTCGCGATCCTGCTCGTCCAGGTGCTCGCCGTCGGCGGCGCACTGGGCCTCGGCCGGCTGGCCCGGGTGTACGGGGCCAAGCGGACGATCCTCGGCTCGCTGGTCGCCTGGACGCTGGTCCTTCTCGCCGCCTTCTTCCTGCCGGCGCGGGCCCCGGTGTTCTTCTTCGTCCTGGCCGCGGTGATCGGCCTCGGGCTCGGCGGCAGCCAGGCCCTGTCCCGCTCGCTGTTCTCGCACCTGATCCCGCCGGGCAAGGAGGCGGAGTACTTCTCCGCCTACGAGATGAGCGACCGGGGGATGAGCTGGCTGGGCCCGCTGATCTTCGGCCTGACCTACCAGCTGACGGGCAGCTACCGGGACGCGATCCTCTCGCTGATCGTCTTCTTCCTGATCGGTTTCGCCCTCCTTGCGCGCATTCCGGTCAGGAGTGCGATCGCGGCGACGGGGAACCCGGTACCCGAACGGATTTAGCCCTTGCGGTCGAAGGCCGCTAGTGTACGTCTTCGGCCTGCCGGGCGGACCGTTACTGCGCGCCTCACGGCACGGGACACCGAGTCACAACTAGTGTCAGATGTGACGAACCGGACGCCGGTGGGTACCAGGATTTTCTGTAAGGCAGCGGCACGACGGACGACGCACGACCCGCAACGGGAATCTTCGACGCCGACCGGACGTTGACCGGTATGACGACGACAGCGACACCTGTCCTGTGGGCGACAAGCCCGGGAGGCACGATTCATGAGTGAGCGAGCTCTACGCGGCACGCGCCTCGTGGTGACAAGCTACGAGACGGACCGCGGCATCGACTTGGCTCCGCGCCAGGCCGTGGAGTACGCATGCGAGAAGGGCCATCGCTTCGAGATGCCCTTCTCGGTGGAGGCGGAGATCCCGCCGGAGTGGGAGTGCAAGGTCTGCGGAAGCCAGGCACTCCTGGTGGACGGAGACGGCCCCGAGGAGAAGAAGGGCAAGCCCGCGCGCACGCACTGGGACATGCTCATGGAGCGCCGCACGCGTGAGGAGCTCGAAGAGGTCCTCGCCGAGCGACTCGCGGTCCTCCGCTCGGGCGCGATGAACATCGCGGTCCACCCCCGGGACAGCCGCAAGTCCGCCTGACCCCGTACGACCGGCAACGGCCGGGGGCCCGCACCCTTCACAGGGTG
>NZ_JBHWZH010000237.1:0-5276 GCF_042728285.1 Streptomyces sp. NPDC060194
GCCGCCGCCACCGCCGGGACCGGCCGGACGGCCGGCGAAGCCGCCGCCGCCGGGACGACCGCCGCCGCCGGGACGGCCGGGACCGCCGCCCGGACGGCCGGGGCCGCCACCGGGACGCGGGGAGCCGGCAGCGGGACGCTGCGGCATCATGCCGGGGTTCGGGCGGTTACCGCCCGGGGCGCCGCCCGGACGGGGCGCGCCGCCCTGCGGGCGGGGCATGCCGCCGGGGGTCGGACGGGCGCCGCCCTGACCCTGGCCCTGCGGGCGCGGGGCGCCAGCGGGGCCGCCCTGCGGACGCGGGGCGCCACCGGGCGCACCGGGGCCGCCGGGGCGCGGCGCGCCGCCGGGACGGGGCGCCTGCGGGCGGCCCATGCCGGTCGAGCCGCCGGACGTGAACGGGTTGTTGCCCGGCCGCGGGCCCGAGGGGCGGTTGCCGCCGGGACGCGGGGCCTGGCCGGCCGGCTTCGGGGCGCCCGGACGGGCACCCTGGCCGCCCTGACCCTGACCCTGCCCCTGCGGGCGCGCGGGGGCGGGACGGGGACCGGGGGTCGCACCGGTGGCGGGCTTCCGCTCGGGGGCGGGGGCCGCCGGAGGCGCGGTGAACTCCGGGGTGGTCGGCGCCGGGGAAGCGGGCGCGGGCTTGGCCGCGGCCGGCTTCGGGGCCGGAGCCGGGGTGGGACGCGGGCCGGGGGCCGGCGTCGCCGGACGGTCGGCCGCCGCGGGGCGCGGCGCGGGCGCGCCGGGCTTCGGGGCAGCCGGACGGGCGGCGGCCGGAGCCGGCGCCGCGGGCTTGGCGGGCGCGGCCTTGCGGGGCGCACCCGGCTTCGCAGCGGTCTTGCCGGCGTTGCCGCCGGGACCCTGCAACGCGTCGGTCAACTTGCGTACAACCGGCGCCTCGATCGTCGAGGACGCCGAACGGACGAACTCACCGAGTTCTTGGAGCTTGGCCATGACGACCTTGCTCTCCACACCGAACTCCTTGGCGAGTTCGTATACCCGGACCTTAGCCACTTCGCTCCTTTGAGGTCCGGGTTACGCCGGACCGTCGCTACTTCATGGGCGTACTCATCGCGTACTCATCGAGTGCTCATCGCAATCTCGACCTACTTCCAACTCGCGAGGTACCTGACCGCACGGGGTCCCGTGCCGTTCTCTTCTTACGGTGCTGCCTGCTCGACCCGCACGCGGATTTCCGCGGCGTCCAGCGGTCCCCGGGCACGCAGGGCCCTGGAGAAGGCCCGGCGGCGGACCGCCAGGTCGACGCAGACCAGGACGGGGTGCACGTAAGCACCCCGGCCGGGCAGCGTACCGCGAGGGTCGGGGACGACGACGCCCTCGACCGCCACGGCGCGCAGCAGGTCGCTCTTGGCCGCTCGCTCCCGGCACCCGACACAGGTGCGTTCCGGGCATGCTCGGGGGTGCGTCCGGCCAGACACGTTAAAGTCTACCTCCCCGTACCGACCTCACCCCTTTGGGGCAAGAATCGAACGGTTGTTGTCTCGATCTTGGACTTCGGCGGTACGGAGGCGGCTCGGGATCAGTCCCGGGCGCCGGCGTCCGGCTCGGTGTCCGGGCGGATGTCGATGCGCCAGCCGGTGAGCCGCGCGGCGAGGCGGGCGTTCTGCCCCTCCTTGCCGATGGCGAGCGACAGCTGGTAGTCCGGCACGGTCACCCGGGCCGACCGGCTCGCCATGTCGACGACCTCGACCTGGTTCACCCGGGCCGGGGACAGCGCGTTCGCGACCATCTCGGCCGGGTCGTCCGACCAGTCCACGATGTCGATCTTCTCGCCGTGCAGCTCGGCCATCACGTTGCGCACCCGGCTGCCCATCGGGCCGATGCAGGCGCCCTTCGGGTTGAGCCCGGAGCGGGTCGAGCGGACCGCGATCTTGGTGCGGTGGCCGGCCTCGCGGGCGATGGCCTCGATGACGACGGAACCGTCGGCGATCTCGGGCACCTCCAGCGCGAACAGCTTCTTCACCAGGTTGGGGTGGGTGCGCGAGAGCGTCACCGAGGGGCCGCGGACGCCCTTGGCGACCCGGACCACGTAGGTCCGCAGCCGCAGCCCGTGCGGGTACTCCTCGCCCGGGACCTGCTCCTGCACCGGGAGCATGGCCTCCATCTTGCCGATGTCGACCAGGACGTTCTTCGGGTCCTTGCCCTGCTGGACGACGCCGGTGATGACGTCGCCCTCGCGGCCGGCGAACTCGCCGAAGGTGATGTCGTCCTCGGCGTCGCGCAGCCGCTGCAGGATGACCTGCTTGGCGGTGCCGGCGGCGATCCGGCCGAAGTCGGACGGCGTGTCGTCGAACTCCTTCGGCTCCTGCCCCTCCTCCAGGTCGCGCGGGTCCTCCGTCGCCCAGACGGTCACGTGGCCGTTCTCGCGGTCCAGGACCACACGGGCCCGGCGGAAGGACCCCTCCGTGCGGTGGTAGGCGATGAGGAGGGCCGACTCGATCGCCTCGACCAGCAGGTCGAAGGAGATCTCCTTCTCACGGACCAGACCCCGCAGGGCGCTCATGTCGATGTCCACGGCTACGCCTCCTCTTCGTTCTTGTCGTGCTCGTCGGTCACGTCGTCGTTCACGTTCTCGTCGTCGGCGTCCTGCGCCGGGATGTCCTTGCGGTTGAACTCGATCTCGACCCGCGCCTTGGCGATCTCGTCGAACGCGAGCCGCCGGGCGGTGGCCTTGCGGCCCTTCACGCCCGGGATCTCGACGTCCAGGCCGTCGTCGTCCACCGTGAGGATCCGCGCGGTCAGCTCGCCGCCCGCGGTGAGCTGCGCCTTGATCAGGCGGCCGGTGGCGCGGACGTAGTGGCGGTGCGCGGTGAGCGGGCGGTCGGCGCCGGGCGAGGTGACCTCGAGGACGTACTCGCCGTCGCCCATGGCGTCGGACTCGTCGAGGAGGGCGGAGAGCTCGCGGCTCAGCTCGGCGCAGGCGTCGAGCTGCACGCCGGCGTCGGAGTCCACCACGACACGCAGGATCCGGCGCTTCCCGGCCGGAGTCACCGTGATCTCTTCGAGATCGAGGTCCTTGGCGTCGACCAGCGGTGCGAGCAGACCGCGCAGCCTCTCGCTCTGGGTGGTGCTCATCCGGGTGACTCCTCGGCCGCGTGTGCTGTTGTGGGGAAGCGTGAAAACCAGCGTGTCAGCTCAAAGGGTATCCGGTCCGCAGGGGTGTCGCCGCACGCCCGGGTCCGGATCCCGAGCCGCTCGCAGGTGCGAAGCCCGCCCACGGGTACGGTGATCACGTACTCCCCGCGGCCTCGTCGCCGCCCGTGTCGCCGCCCGAGTCCGATCGCGCATCCGAGGACGTCTGCTGTGCCGTTCACCTCCCGCAGGAGCCTGCTGGCCACCGGTGCGCTGCTGCTGACCGGCTGTTCCGCCGATCCCCTGGGCGGCGGAGCGCCGTCCGGCGCCACCGGGCGCAAGGGCCCGGCCGTGGAGGCGCTGCTGCGCCGCACGGCGACGACCGACAGCGCGGACCTGCTCGCCCGGTACGAGGCCACCGCGCGGGCCCACCCCGGCCTCGCGGACCGTCTCGCGGAGGGGCGGGCCCAGGCGGCCGAGCACGGCAGGGCCTTCGCACGGGGTGCCGCGGCGGCGACGGGGGGCAGCCCGCCCGCGGGCGCGCCCGCGGTGGTGCCGGCCACCGAGAAGGCGGCGCTCGCCGCCCTCGCCGCGGCCGAGCGCGCGCTCGCGGCCCGCCGCGCGGAGGCGCTGCTCGGGGCGCCGGGCGAGCTGGCCCGGCTGCTCGCCTCGGTCGCGGCGGCCGGCGAGGCGCGCGCGTACCTCCTGACGCACCCGACGACGCAGACGAAGGGGTCCTGATGACCGACGAGCAGGCGGCGGTCCTGCCCGCCCTGCAGGCCGCGCTGCGGGCCGAGCACGCGGCGGTCTACGGGTACGGGGTGGTCGGCGGCCGGATCGGCGCGGGGCGGCGGGGCGAGGCGCGGGCGGCGTACGACGCGCACCGGGCGGGCCGGGACGCGCTGGCGCGGGCCGTGCGCGACGCCGGCGGGACGCCGGAGGCGGCCGAGGCCGCGTACGCGCTGCCGTTCGAGGTGGCCGACGAGGCCGCCGCGGTGCGGCTCGCGGCGGTGCTCGAGGACGGGGTCGCCGCGGTCTACTCCGACCTGGTGCGGGCAGCCGAGGGGGACCGGCGCGGGGAGGCCGCCGGGGCGCTGCGGGCGGCCGCGGTGCGGGCGGTGCGGTGGCGGGGCAGCAGCGTAGCCTTCCCTGGGCTCACCGAGCGGGCCGCTCCGGCGGCCGCGTCGGCGTCGCCCGGACACAGCTGAAAGGGAACCTCCAGGTATGGCTTTCGAACCGTCCGTCCGTCTGCAGCGGGCACTCGGCGAGACCCGCAACGAGGGTGCGGCCGCGTGGCTGCGGGACGCGGCCGGTGCGCTCGACGCGGCGCTGGAGCAGAGCGGCGCCGCGCTGGAGCGGGTCGTCGTGCCCGGCGGGCGCAGCAGCGTCGTCGCGCTGGTGCGGACGGCGGACGGGGAGCCGGCGGCGCTGAAGGTGGCGCCGGAGGCGGCGCGGCCGGCGGACGAGGCGGCGGCGCTCGGCGCGTGGAGCGGGCTCGGGGCGGCGAAGCTGCTGGCGTCCGGGCCGGGGTGGATGCTCCTGGAGCGGCTCCAGACCGACGTGTCCGTGCGGACGCTGCCCGAGGCGAAGGCGCTCCTGGAGGCGGCGGGGACGTTGCGGCGGCTGTGGGTGCCGGTGTCGTCGTACGCGTTCGAGACGGTGGAGGCGCGGACGGCGCGGCAGGCGGCGGCGATGTCGGCGTCGGCGGACGGGGAGACCGCGGGGCTGGTCGAGGCGGCGGTGGCGGCGCGGGAGTCGTTGCTCGCCGCGCCGCCGGAGCATGTGCTGCTGCACGGGTCGCTGCGGCAGAGCAAGATCCTCGCCGCGGGGCGGATGCCGTGGCTGGCCGTGGGGCCGGTCCCGGTCGTCGGGGAGCGGGCGTTCGATCTGGCCCGGCTCGTCCGGGACCGGGTCGAGGATCTGGTCGGTGCGCCGTCGGGGGCGGCGGTGACGCGCTCCCGCCTGCGGCGGTTGGCCGACTCGCTCGACGTCGACCGGGACCGGTTGCGCGGGTGGGTCCTGTTCCGCGCGGTCGAGTCCGGCGTCCGCGCGCGCCGCGTCGGCCGCGAGGAGGACGCCGAACTCCTCCTCGAGTTCGCCACCTGGCTGTAGGGGGCTCCGCCCCCCGCCCCCCCCCCTCGCGGCTCCGCCGCATACCGGCCGCCGGCCGGCGGCCTCGACCGCCG
>NZ_JBHWZH010000238.1:0-5193 GCF_042728285.1 Streptomyces sp. NPDC060194
GGCGGTCACCCTCTACGGGTGATCCGCCCGGCCCTCGTCCGTGGCCGGGGGAGTTTCCGTCCCCTACGGAGGTGCGCGGGTGAGAAGCAGCAGCGGAGTGTTCCGCACCAAGAGCATCGAGCAGTCGATCAAGGACACCGAGGAGCCGGAGCACCGGCTCAAGAAGTCGCTCTCCGCCCTCGACCTCACCGTCTTCGGCGTCGGGGTCATCATCGGCTCCGGCATCTTCGTCCTCACCGGCACCGCCGCCAAGGACTACGCCGGGCCCGCCGTCACCATCTCGTTCATCGTCGCCGGCATCGTCTGCGCCCTCGCGGCCCTGTGCTACGCCGAGTTCGCCTCCACCGTCCCCGTCGCCGGCTCCGCCTACACCTTCTCCTACGCCTCCCTCGGCGAGCTGCCCGCCTGGATCATCGGCTGGGACCTGGTGCTCGAACTCGCCCTGGGCGCCGCCACGGTGGCCGTCGGCTGGTCGGGCTACGCCCAGTCGCTCCTCGACACCTGGGGCATCCCGCTGCCCGCGGCCCTCCAGGGCCCCGGCGGCGACGGCGGCGGCTTCAGCTTCAACATCGCCGCGTTCCTGCTGATCTGCGTCGTCACCGCGATCCTGGTGATCGGCATGAAGCTCTCCGCCTACGTCACCTCCGTCGTCGTGGCGATCAAGGTCTTCGTGGTGCTGATCGTCATCGCGGTGGGCGCGTTCTTCATCAAGGGTTCGAACTACGACCCGTTCGTCCCCGAAGCGAAGAGCCCGGAGGGCGGATCGGGCCTCGACGCGACCCTGCTGGAGGGCATCTTCGGCTACACCCCGACCGTCTACGGGGTGATGGGCATCTTCACCGCCGCGGCCGTCGTCTTCTTCGCCTACATCGGCTTCGACGTCGTCGCCACCGCCGCCGAGGAGACCGTCGACCCGAAGCGGGACGTCCCGCGCGGCATCCTCGGCTCGCTTGCGATCTGCACGACCCTCTACGTGGCCGTCGCGCTCGTGGTCACCGGCATGCAGAAGTACAGCGAGCTGTCCTCCGACGCCCCGCTCGCCGACGCCTTCAAGGCGGTCGACCAGCCCTTCTGGGCCGGGCTGATCAGCTTCGGCGCGATCGTCGGGCTGACCACCGTCTGCATGATCCTGCTGCTCGGCCAGAGCCGGGTCTTCTTCGCGATGAGCCGCGACGGCCTGCTGCCGCGGGTCTTCTCCGAGGTCCACCCGCGCTTCCGTACCCCCTACCGCTCCACGATCATCCTCGGGCTGGCCTCGGCGCTGCTCGCGGGCTTCGTCTCGCTGGACGAGCTGGCCACGCTGGTCAACATCGGCACCCTGTTCGCCTTCGTCGTCGTCTCCCTCGGCGTGATCATCCTGCGCCGCACCCGCCCCGACCTGCCCCGCGGGTTCCGGGCCCCGTTCGTGCCGGTGCTGCCGGTGGTCTCGGTCGCCGCCTCGGTCTGGCTCATGCTCAACCTGTCGGTCGAGACCTGGCTGCGGTTCGCGATCTGGATGGCCCTCGGCATCGTCATCTACGCCGTATACGGCCGCAAGCACAGCCGGCTCGGCGCCGGGCAGCTCCCCGAGCAGCGCACCTGAGCCGCCGTCGCCTCCCCGGCGGCCGGTGGTCCTCCCGCCGGCGCCGGGGAAC
Source organism: Streptomyces sp. NPDC060194 (assembly GCF_042728285.1). Lineage (NCBI taxonomy): Bacteria > Bacillati > Actinomycetota > Actinomycetes > Kitasatosporales > Streptomycetaceae > Streptomyces > Streptomyces sp. NPDC060194. The sequence goes on from NZ_JBHWZH010000238.1 coordinate 1,635, forward strand.
GCAGACCACGGGGATGACGGCTGAGACGATCGAGACCCGCGAACGGTTGCACGCCTGAGCCGTGAGATGTTCCATGGTTCGCTGATGTGTGCGAGGCATGAACATACTGTTAGCCTTTCCGCTCTTGCCCATAGCCGGGCAACCCATGTGCAGCCTCCGCACCGGCTGCCCCTTGAGGCGGCGGAAAAGGGACAGGGAACATCTTCGTGAGCAGAGCCACCACTGTGGATCTTGTCGTCGTCGGCCTCGGATACGTGGGCCTTCCGCTCGCCCGGTCCGCCTCCGCGGCGGGGCTCAAGGTCGTAGGTCTCGACCGCAGCCGCCGGGTCATCGACGGTCTGCAGGGTGGCCGTTCGCACGTCGACGACATCAGCGACGCCGAAGTGGCCGCGATGCGGGAGCAGGGCTTCGAGGCCACGGACGACGCCTCCGTCATCGGACAGGCGGGCGCGGTCGTCATCTGCGTCCCCACCCCGCTGACCGACCACGGCGCCCCCGACCTCGGCGCGGTGCACGGCGCCGTCGCCGACATAGCCACCCACCTGCAGGCGGGCACGCTGGTCGTCCTGGAGTCGACCACCTACCCCGGCACCACCGACGAGGTGGTCCGCCCCCGCCTGGAGGCCGGCGGCCTGACGGTGGGCCGCGACTTCCACCTCGCCTTCTCCCCGGAGCGCATCGACCCCGGCAACCCGGAGTTCGGCCTGGAGAACACCCCCAAGGTCGTCGGCGGCGTCACCCCGGACTGCACCAAGGCCGCACGCGCCCTCTACGAGCGCTTCGTGCACCGCGTGGTGGAGGCCAAGGGCACCCGCGAGGCCGAGATGGCCAAGCTCCTGGAGAACACCTACCGGCACGTCAACATCGCGCTCGTCAACGAGATGTCGATGTTCTGCCGCGAGATCGACGTCGACCTCTGGGACGCCATCCGCTGCGCCGCCACCAAGCCCTTCGGCTTCGCGCCCTTCTACCCGGGCCCGGGCGTCGGCGGCCACTGCATCCCGATCGACCCCAACTACCTGTCGTACAAGGTGCGTTCGCTCGGCATTCCGTTCCGGTTCGTCGAGCTGGCGCAGGAGATCAACCAGCGGATGCCCACCCACGTGGTGAACCGGGCCGCGGAGATCCTCAACGACCACGGCAAGGCCGTCCGCGGCTCGCGCGTGCTGCTCCTCGGGGTCACCTACAAGCCCGACATCTCCGACCAGCGCGAGAGCCCGGCCCTCGACGTCGCCGAGCACCTGCGCAAGCGCGGCGCCGAACTGGTCTACTTCGACCCCCGCGTCGAGGACTGGACCGTCGACGGGGCCTCGGTCGAGCGCACCGAGGACTACCTGGCCGAGGCCGCCGCCGCGGACCTCACCATCCTGCTCCAGCCGCACGCCGAGCTCGAACTGGAGCAGCTCGCCGAGAGCGCCCGCGCGCTGTTCGACACCCGCGGCAAGACCGCCGACCATCCCAAGGTGGTCAAGCTGTGACACAGCAGGACACCTACGCCCCAGCCGCCGAAGAGGCCGGCCGCGGCCGCCGCAAGCGCCGGCAGCTCAAGGTCTCCTACTTCGTCTTCCTCGGCCTCGCCTTCCTCGTCGCCACCCGGCTGGACGCGGGCTCGCTGCATCTGTACTCCATCGGTGCGATGGGCCTGCTCTCCCTGAAGATGATCGGCGCGCTGTTCTACCGCCCGGCCAAGGCGGGCCGCGAGGAGCTCGAGTACATCGAGAACTCCTGGGTCACCGCGGTCATCCCGATCTACAACGAGGACCCGGTCACCTTCGAGCAGGGCCTGCGCAGCCTCCTCGCGCAGAGCCGGCTGCCGAACGAGATCCACATCATCGACGACGCCAGCGCCGACCCCGGCGGCATCAGGATGGCCCGCCGGCTGGCCAAGGAGTTCGAGGCCAAGGGCGTCAAGTACCTGGTCAGCGTGCAGAAGGAGAACAAGGGCAAGCGCGAGGCGCTCGCGCTCGGCTTCGAGGCCGCCCCGTACACCGACATCTTCCTCTGCGTCGACTCCGACACGATCCTGTCCCGGGACACCGTCCGCGAGCTGCTCATCCCGCTCGCCGACGAGGAGATCATGGCGTCGACGGGCATGGTGCTCGCGCTCAACCACGACACCAACATCTTCACCCGCCTCCAGGACCTGCGGTACGGCAACTCGTTCCTCTTTGAACGGGCCGCCTACTCACGCCTGAAGTCCGTCCTGTGCTGCTGCGGGGCGCTGTCCGCCTACCGCGGCACCCTGGTCCGCAAGTACCTGCCGGACTTCCTCAACCAGCAGTTCCTCGGCAAGCCGGCCGTCTTCGGCGACGACCGCCGGATGACGAACTACTGCCTGATCGAGGGCAAGGTCGTCTTCCAGGAGACCGCCGTCGGCTACACCGCGGTCCCGGAGAAGATCCCGCACTTCCTGCGCCAGCAGGTCCGCTGGAACAAGTCCTTCTTCCGCGAGTCGCTGTGGGCCTTCCGCAACCAGCCCAAGTCCCGCCCGGCCTTCTGGCTGACGGTCATGGAGCTGACGCTGTGGCTGGTCTTCGGCTCCGCGATGTTCTACTCCATGGTCATCCTGCCGATCATCAAGCCGGAGCAGTTCCTGAACCACATCGGGGACTACGCGATCTTCATGGTGATCATGGGGTATCTGCGCAACGTGCGGTACCTGGACTTCCCCCGCCGCGGGATGGGCTTCGTCAAGCGCTTCGGGATGTTCCTCCTGGCCCCGATCTACGGCCTCATCCAGCTCACCCTGCTGACCCCGCTGCGCTTCTACGCGCTGTTCACGCTCCACAGCGGAAGCTGGGGCACCCGGCAGGGCGGGGTCGAGGTCTCGATGGCCGGCGGCGAGGAGGAGCTCGCCTCCGTCTGGGAGGAGGAGGACCCCTACTCCGACCCCGAGGCCGGCAACACGCTGCAGCTGATGCGGCTGCAGAGCTCGGCCCTCGCGAAGACGATGCCGCCCCGGCAGAACTTCACCCCAAACCCGAACCCGCTGCCGCCCGGCCACCCCGGCAACGGCCCGCTGCCCGGCCAGGGCGGCGCGCCCGTCCCGCAGCAGCGGGTCGCCTGGGGCGCCCCGCAGCCCGGCCAGGGCCCGCAGCAGCCGGCCGCCCCCGCCGCCCCGCAGCCGGCCTACGGCCAGGGCGCCCCGCAGCAGCCGGCCTACGGCCAGCAGCAGTGGGCGGGCGGCCAGCAGCCGCGCCGGCCCGCGCCGCAGCAGGCGCAGTACCCGTACCAGCAGCAGCCGCAGCAGGCGCAGTACCCGAACCCGCAGCAGCCGCAGCAGCAGTACCCCCAGCAGTACCCGAACCCGCAGTACCAGCAGCCGCGGCAGCCCAGCCCCCAGCAGCACGACCCGCAGTACGGCAGGCCGCCGCAGCAGTACCCGGATCCGCAGCAGCAGCACCAGCAGCCGCGGATCCCGCAGCAGCCGCGCCCGGCCGGTCAGTACGACCAGCAGCAGGAGTACGACCACGACCCCGCCTGGCAGCAGGGCCAGGGCGGCCGCGGCCGCTGACGGACCCGACACGAGAGGCGGCCCCCGTACGGATCATCCGTACGG
>NZ_JBHWZH010000239.1:0-5165 GCF_042728285.1 Streptomyces sp. NPDC060194
GCGCGGATCGTGGTGATCCGCGCGGCCCGTGCCGTCGAGCCGTGGTCCCTCAGGGAGCCGTTACGCCGGGACCGATGCCACGCCCTGCGCGAGGAACGGCTTGCCGTTCACCCGCTGGGAGACTCCCTCGCGGTCCAGGTACGGCGTGATGCCGCCCAGGTGGAAGGGCCAGCCGGCACCCGTGATCAGGCAGAGGTCGACGTCCTGCGCCTCGGCGACGACGCCCTCCTCCAGCATGAGCCCGATCTCCTGCGCGACCGCGTCCAGGACGCGCGCGCGGACCTGGTCCTCGGTCAGGACGACATCGCCCTGCTTCAGGAGCGCCGCGACCTCCGGGTCCAGCTCCGGCCTGCCGCTGTCGTAGACGTAGAAGCCGCGCTTGCCGGCCTTCACGACCGCCGCGAGGTTCGGCGAGACGGTGAAGCGCTCGGGGAACGAGCGGTTGAGCGTCTCCGACACGTGCAGGCCGATGGCCGGGCCGACCAGCTCCAGGAGCACCAGCGGCGACATCGGCAGACCGAGCGGCTCGACGGCCTTCTCGGCGACGGCGACCGGGGTGCCCTCGTCGATGACGTTCTGGATCTCGCCCATGAACCGGGTCAGGATGCGGTTCACGACGAACGCCGGGGCGTCCTTCACGAGCACGGCCGTCTTCTTCAGCTTCCGGGCGACGCCGAACGCCGTGGCGAGCGCCGCGTCGTCGGTCTGCTCGCCGCGGACGATCTCCAGGAGCGGCAGGACCGCGACCGGGTTGAAGAAGTGGAAGCCGACGACCCGCTCGGGGTGCTTCAGCTTCGACGCCATCTCCGTGATGGAGAGCGAGGAGGTGTTCGTCGCCAGGATCGCGTGGGCGGGGACGACGGCCTCCACCTCGGCGAAGACCTGCTGCTTGACGCCGATCTCCTCGAAGACGGCCTCGATGACGAAGTCGGCGTCGGAGAAGCCCTCGGCCTTGTCGAGGACGCCGGAGACCAGGCCCTTGAGACGGTTGGCCTTGTCCTGGTTGACGCGCTTCTTCGCGAGCAGCTTGTCGATCTCGGCGTGGACGTACCCCACGCCCTTGTCGACGCGCTCCTGGTCGATGTCGGTCAGCACGACCGGCACCTCCAGGCGTCGCAGGAACAGCAGCGCGAGCTGCGAGGCCATCAGGCCCGCGCCGACCACGCCGACCTTGGTGACGGGGCGGGCGAGCGCCTTGTCGGGCGCGCCGGCCGGGCGCTTGGCGCGCTTCTGCACCAGGTTGAACGCGTAGATGCCGCTGCGGAGTTCGCCGCCCATGATGAGGTCGGCGAGGGCCGCGTCCTCGGCGTCGAAGCCGGCCTGGAGGTCGCCGTCCTTGGCCGCCGCGATGATGTCCAGCGCGCGGTAGGCGGCCGGGGCCGCGCCGTGCACCTTGGAGTCGGCGACGAGGCGGCCCTGCGCGACGGCCTGGTCCCAGGCCTCGCCGCGGTCGATCTCCGGGCGCTCGACGAGGATCTCGCCGCGCAGCACGGCGGCGGTCCAGATCAGCGACTGCTCCAGGAAGTCCGCGCCCTCGAAGAGCGCGTCGGCGATCCCCAGCTCGTACACCTGGGCGCCCTTGAGCTGGCGGTTCTGGTTCAGCGAGTTCTCGATGATGACCTTGACGGCGTTCTGCGGGCCGATCAGGTTCGGCAGCAGCGCGCAGCCGCCCCAGCCGGGCACCAGGCCGAGGAAGACCTCGGGCAGCGAGAACGCGGGCACCGCGGCGGAGACCGTGCGGTAGGAGCAGTGCAGGCCGACCTCGACGCCGCCGCCCATCGCCGCGCCGTTGTAGTACGCGAACGTCGGGACGCGCAGGCCCGCGAGGCGCTTGAAGACCTCGTGGCCGCCCTTGCCGATGGCGAGCGCGTCCTCGTGGTCCTTCAGCAGCTCGACGCCCTTGAGGTCGGCGCCGACCGCGAAGATGAACGGCTTGCCGGTGATGCCGACGCCGACGATGTCGTCCGCCTCGGCCTCCCGCTCGACCTGGTCGAGCGCGGCGTTCAGGTTCGCCAGCGACTGCGGGCCGAATGTCGTCGGCTTGGTGTGGTCGAAGCCGTTGTCGAGCGTGATGAGCGCGAACCGGCCCGCCTTGGAGGGCAGTTCGAGGTGGCGTACGTGCGCCTTGGTGACGACCTCGCCGGGGAACAGCTCGGCGGCGCCCTTCAACAGGTCGGTGGTGCTGGTCACTTGTCGCCTCCGGCGTTCTCGAAGTGGGGGTTCTCCCAGATGACCGAGGCGCCCATGCCGAAGCCGACGCACATCGTGGTCAGGCCGTAGCGGACGTGCGGCTGCTCCTCGAACTGCCGGGCCAGCTGCGTCATCAGGCGCACGCCGGAGGAGGCGAGCGGGTGGCCGTACGCGATCGCGCCGCCGTACTGGTTGACGCGCGGGTCGTCGTCGGCGATGCCGTAGTGGTCCAGGAGCGCGAGCACCTGCACGGCGAAGGCCTCGTTGATCTCGAAGAGACCGATGTCGTCGATGGTGAGACCGGCCTTCTTCAGGGCCTTCTCCGTCGAGGGGATCGGGCCGTAGCCCATGACCTCCGGCTCGACGCCGACGTACGCGTAGGAGACCAGGCGCATCTTGACCGGCAGGCCGAGCTCGCGGGCCGTCTCCTCGGAGGCGAGCAGCGAGGCGGTGGCGCCGTCGTTCAGGCCGGCCGCGTTGCCCGCGGTGACCCGGCCGTGGGTGCGGAACGGGGTCTTCAGGCCGGCCAGGTTCTCCAGCGTGGTGCCCGGGCGCATCGGCTCGTCGGCGGTGACCAGGCCCCAACCGGTCTCGCCCGCCTCTTCGTTGGTGCGGCGGACGGCGACGGGGACCAGGTCGGCCTGGATCTTGCCGTCGGCGTAGGCCTTCGCGGCCTTCTCCTGCGAGCGCACGGCGTACTCGTCGGCGCGCTGCTTGGTGATGTGCGGGTAGCGGTCGTGCAGGTTCTCCGCGGTCATGCCCATGAACAGGGCGGACTCGTCGACCAGCTTCTCGCTGACGAACCGCGGGTTGGGGTCGACGCCCTCGCCCATCGGGTGGCGGCCCATGTGCTCGACGCCGCCCGCGATCACGACGTCGTACGCGCCGAACGCGATCGAGCCGGCCGTCGTCGTCACCGCGGTCATCGCGCCGGCGCACATGCGGTCGATCGAGTACCCCGGCACCGACTGCGGCAGCCCCGCGAGGATGCCCGCCGTGCGGCCGATGGTCAGGCCCTGGTCGCCGATCTGCGTCGTCGCCGCGATGGCGACCTCGTCGACCTGCGCGGGGTCCAGTGCGGGGTTCCGCCGCAGCAGCTCCCGGATGGCCTTGACGACCAGGTCGTCGGCGCGGGTCTCGTGGTAAATGCCCTTCGGGCCCGCCTTGCCGAACGGGGTGCGGACGCCGTCGACGAAGACGACGTCCCTGACGGTACGAGGCACGATGGCTCTCCTCCAGATGCGGGTTCGCTGCGGGGGTCGCCACCGCGGGTGTCTCTTCGACGGCGCCCTCGGTCATGCTACTCGCCGGTAACAGACCTGCCCACCCTCGTGGGGGCGGCGCACGTCACATACGCGGGGGGCCAAGAAACTTCAGCCCGGCCGGCGCTTGAGGCCGCGCGGCCGCAGGCCGTGCACCGCGGCGCAGCCGCGACCCTCCTGCGGGGCGGCCCACGTTCACGCCGAGCCGCACGAAAACTCAGCCCGGCCGGCGCTTGAGGCCGCCGGCCGCAGGCCGGTACCCGCGGCGGAGCCGCGAGACCCCGCTGCCGGCCGCCCTAGGCCTCCGCGGGCGGGTTCGCCGCGAGGGCGACCACGAGCAGGGGTGCGACCTGGTCGATCTGCCAGCGGCGCGCGCCATGGGAGGCGAGGGCGGCGGCGACGGCCTCCCGGGTCACGGGGGACGGCGGTTCCCAGCAGACCCTCCGCACCGTGTCCGGCGTGATCAGGTTCTCCTGCGGCATGCGGAGGGTCTCCGCCAGCCCCGCGATCGCCGCCCGCGCCGCGGAGAGCCGCGCCGCCGCGGCGGGGTCCTTCTCCGCCCACGAACGCGGCGGCGGCGGCCCCTGCACCGGCGCCCCGGGCGACGGCAGCGCCGACTCCGGCAGCGACCGCGCCCGGTCCACCCCCGCCTGCCACTGCTCCAGCTGCCTCCGCCCCATCCGCGCCCCGAACCCCGGCAGCGCCGTCAGCGCCGCGACGTCGGCCGGCATCCGCAGCGCCGCCTCCACGATCGCCGCGTCCGACAGCACCTTGCCCGGCGACACGTCCCGCCGCTGCGCGATCCGGTCCCGCGCGGTCCACAGCTCCCGCACGACCGCCAGCTGCCGCCGCCGCCGCACCTTGTGCATCCCGGACGTCCGCCGCCACGGATCCTTCCGCGGCGGCGCCGGGGGCGCGGAGGCGATCGCGTCGAACTCCTCCAGCGCCCACTCCAGCTTCCCCTGCCGCTCCAGCTCCTTCTCCAGCGCGTCGCGCAGGTCGACGAGCAGCTCCACGTCGAGCGCGGCGTACCGCAGCCACGGCTCGGGCAGCGGGCGGGTCGACCAGTCCACGGCGGAGTGCCCCTTCTCCAGCGCGTAGCCGAGGACGGACTCCACCATCGCGCCGAGCCCCACCCGCGGGAAGCCCGCGAGCCGCCCGGCCAGCTCGGTGTCGAAGATCCGGGCGGGCACCATGCCTATCTCCCGCAGGCAGGGGAGGTCCTGGCTCGCCGCGTGCAGGACCCACTCCGCGTCCGCGAGCGCCGCGCCGAGCGCGGACAGGTCGGGGCAGGCGACGGGGTCGACGAGCGCGGTGCCCGCCCCCGCCCGCCGCAGTTGCACGAGGTACGCGCGCTGCCCGTAGCGGTAGCCGGACGCCCGCTCGGCGTCGACGGCGACGGGTCCGGAACCCGCGGCGAACGCGGTGACCGTCGCGGCCAGTCCGGCCTCGTCGGCGATCACGGGGGGCACACCCTCGCGCGGGGCGAGCAGGGGGATCGGCGCCGGTTCGACGTCGTCCGAGGGGCCGCCCCCGGTGGTGGTGAGCAGTGGCTGGTCTGCTGCGGTCTCTTGGGCGTCGGTCACCGGTCAAGGGTATCCGGGGATGCGGCGAGCCCGCCGACGGTACGTTCCGTCGGCGGGCTCGCAGGGGTCCTTCAGGGTGCCGGCCGGGCAAGCGAATGATGGCGGCCGGATCAGACCGCTGGGCCCC
>NZ_JBHWZH010000240.1:0-5153 GCF_042728285.1 Streptomyces sp. NPDC060194
GTCCCGGCGGTGGCGGCGGCGGTCGTCCCGGCTTCGGCGGTCGTCCCGGTGGTCCGGGTGCCCGCGGCGGCACGCAGGGCGCCTTCGGCCGCCCCGGCGGTCCCGCGCGCCGCGGCCGCAAGTCGAAGCGGCAGAGGCGCCAGGAGTACGAGGCCATGCAGGCCCCGTCGGTGGGCGGCGTCATGCTGCCTCGCGGCAACGGGCAGTCCGTCCGCCTGTCGCGCGGTGCCTCGCTGACCGACTTCGCCGAGAAGATCAACGCCAACCCGGCGTCGCTCGTCGGCGTGATGATGAACCTCGGCGAGATGGTCACGGCGACCCAGTCGGTCTCCGACGAGACGCTCAAGCTCCTCGCGGACGAGATGAACTTCGTCCTGGAGATCGTCAGCCCGGAGGAGGAGGACCGCGAGCTGCTCGAGTCCTTCGACATCGAGTTCGGCGAGGACGAGGGCGGCGACGAGGCCCTGGTCTCCCGCCCGCCGGTCGTCACCGTCATGGGTCACGTCGACCACGGCAAGACCCGCCTGCTCGACACCATCCGCAAGACGAACGTCGTCGCGGGCGAGGCCGGCGGCATCACCCAGCACATCGGCGCGTACCAGGTGTCGTCCGAGGTGAACGGCGAGGACCGCCGCATCACCTTCATCGACACCCCCGGTCACCAGGCGTTCACCGCCATGCGTGCCCGTGGTGCGAAGTCCACCGACATCGCGATCCTTGTGGTCGCGGCCAACGACGGTGTGATGCCGCAGACGATCGAGGCGCTGAACCACGCCAAGGCGGCCGGTGTGCCGATCGTGGTCGCGGTCAACAAGATCGACGTCGAGGGCGCCGACCCGACCAAGGTGCGCGGTCAGCTCACCGAGTTCGGTCTGGTGGCCGAGGAGTACGGCGGCGACACCATGTTCGTCGACATCTCCGCCAAGCAGGGGCTGCACATCGACGAGCTCCTCGAGGCCGTCGTCCTCACCGCGGACGCCTCGCTCGACCTGCGGGCCAACCCGCTGCAGGACGCGCAGGGCATCGCGATCGAGTCCCACCTGGACAAGGGCCGCGGCGCCGTCGCGACCGTCCTGGTCCAGCGCGGAACGCTGCGGGTCGGCGACACGATGGTCGTGGGCGACGCCTACGGCCGGGTGCGCGCCATGCTCGACGACAAGGGCGAGAACGTGGAGGAGGCCGGTCCCTCGACCCCGGTCCTGGTCCTCGGCCTCACCAACGTCCCGGGCGCGGGCGACAACTTCCTCGTCGTCGACGAGGACCGCACCGCCCGCCAGATCGCCGAGAAGCGCGCGGCGCGCGAGCGCAACGCCAACTTCGCCCGGCGCGGCGTCCGGTTCTCCCTGGAGAACCTGGACGAGGCGCTCAAGGCCGGTCTGGTCCAGGAGCTCAACCTCATCATCAAGGGCGACGCGTCCGGTTCGGTGGAGGCCCTCGAGGCCTCGCTGCTCCAGCTCGACGTCTCCGACGAGGTCGACATCCGGGTCCTGCACCGCGGCGTGGGCGCCGTCACCGAGTCGGACATCGACCTGGCGACCGGCTCCGACGCGATCGTCATCGGCTTCAACGTCCGCGCGGCCGGCCGGGCCCAGCAGATGGCCGAGCGCGAGGGCGTCGACGTCCGCTACTACTCGGTCATCTACCAGGCGATCGAGGAGATCGAGGCGGCCCTGAAGGGCATGCTGAAGCCGGAGTACGAGGAGGTCGAGCTCGGTACCGCGGAGATCCGCGAGATCTTCCGCTCGTCCAAGCTCGGCAACATCGCCGGTGTCCTGGTCCGCTCGGGCGAGGTCAAGCGCAACACCAAGGCGCGCCTGCTCCGCGACGGCAAGGTCATCGCGGAGAGCCTCAACATCTCCGGTCTGCGCCGCTTCAAGGACGACGTCACCGAGATCCGCGAAGGGTTCGAGGGCGGTATCAACCTCGGCAACTTCAACGACATCAAGGTCGACGACGTCATCGCGACGTACGAGATGCGCGAGAAGCCGCGCGGCTGACACGCGGTGTCGCGGTCCGTACGGGTGCACGTTCACCCGTACGGACCGACCGTGCGGTGAGAGTCGGGGCCGGTCGGCGGGATCAATTCCGTCGAGCGGCCCCGGCCCTCGCGTGTACGGTTCTGCTGTCCCTGCCAAGCAGTGGCAGCGGCATGAACCCGAACCGGCGGGACATCCGGACGTACATGTATGTGGGGACGCTGTCCTTCGACCTCCTCCTCGGCGACGTACGGTCGCTGAAGGAGAAGCGCTCCGTCGTCCGCCCCATCGTCGCCGAGCTCCAGCGCAAGTACGCGGTGAGCGTGGCCGAGACGGGCGACCAGGACCTCCATCGCAGGGCCGAGATCGGCCTCGCGGTGGTGTCCGGGGACACGGGGCACCTCACCGAGGTCCTTGACCGGTGCGAGCGGCTGGTCGCCGCCCGCCCCGAGGTGGAGCTGCTGTCGGTGAGACGGCGGCTGCACGGTGACGACGACTGACCAGCCGGGACCGGACCGTACGAGCGGACCCGGCACGACGAGCAGCGAGAAGGAGAAGGACCGGTGGCCGACAACGCGCGCGCCCGCAAGCTGGCGGATCGCATCCAGGTCGTGGTCGCGGAGACCCTGGACCGACGGATCAAGGACCCGCGGCTGGGGTTCGTGACCATCACCGACGCCCGGGTCACCGGCGACCTGCGGGAGGCCACGGTCTTCTACACGGTCTACGGCGACGAGGAGGAGCGGGCGGCCTCCGCGGCGGCCCTGGAGTCCGCCAAGGGCGTCCTGCGCTCCGAGGTCGGGCGGCAGACGGGCGTCCGGCACACGCCGTCGCTCACGTTCATCCCGGACGCCCTGCCGGACACGGCGAAGACGATCGACGACCTGCTCGACAAGGCGCGGGCCAAGGACGCCGAGGTCCGCCAGTCGTCCACAGGCGCTGCCTACGCGGGCGAGGCGGACCCCTACCGCCGGCCCGAGGACGACGAGCCGGCCGACGACGCCGAGTCCGGGAACGAGGCCGGCGGCAGGTCATGAGCACCCCCGGCACCACGCCGGACGGCCTTGTCATCGTCGACAAGCCGTCCGGCTTCACCTCGCACGACGTCGTCGCCAAGATGCGCGGGATCGCGAAGACCCGCAAGGTCGGCCACGCCGGCACCCTGGACCCGATGGCCACCGGCGTCCTCGTCCTCGGCGTCCAGCGGGCGACCAAGCTCCTCGGCCACCTCGCGCTGACCGAGAAGGAGTACCTCGGCACGATCCGCCTCGGCCAGGACACCGTCACCGACGACGCCGAGGGCGAGATCACGGCGTCGACCGACGCGTCCGGCGTCACCCGCGAGGGCATCGACGCCGGGGTCGCGCAGCTGACCGGCGACATCATGCAGGTGCCGTCCAAGGTCTCCGCCATCAAGATCGACGGCAAGCGCTCGTACGCCCGGGTCCGCGGCGGCGAGGAGTTCGACATCCCGGCCCGGCCGGTCACCGTCTCGTCCTTCCAGGTGTACGACGTGCGCGAGGCCGTCGCCGAGGACGGCACGCCGGTCGTGGACCTCGTCGTCTCCGTCGTCTGCTCCTCGGGCACCTACATCCGGGCGCTCGCCCGCGACCTCGGCGCCGGGCTCGGCGTCGGCGGGCACCTCACCGCGCTGCGGCGCACCCGGGTGGGCCCGTACAAGCTGGACTCCGCGCGCACGCTCGACCAGCTCCAGGAGGAGCTGCGGGTCATGCCGCTCGCGGACGCCACCGCGGCCGCCTTCCCGCGCTGGGACGTCGACGCCCGCCGGGCGGGGCTGCTCGCCAACGGGGTGCGCCTGGAGATGCCCGAGACGTACGCCGGGGTCGGGGCGGTCGCCGTGTTCGATCCGGACGGCCGGTGCCTCGGGCTCGTCGAGGAGCAGCAGGGCAAGGCGAAGAGCGTCGCCGTCTTCGCCTGACGGGGGCGTTCCGTCCCCGGGCCGGGGTGATGCGGGCGCGCGGCGCCCGGCATGGCAGGCTTGGACCCGCCGTGTTTCACCTCGGCACGGTTTCAGGTACACACAGGAAGCCGCGGGACACGGGTCCCGCGGGCCCACAACGGCTCGGTTCGGGCGAGGAGCGGTCACAGTGCAGCGCTGGCGTGGCTTGGAGGACATCCCCCAGGACTGGGGGCGCAGCGTCGTCACCATCGGGTCCTACGACGGGGTCCACCGCGGGCACCAGCTGATCATCGGCCGCGCGGTGGAGCGCGCCCGCGAGCTGGGCGTCCCGTCGGTCGTCGTCACCTTCGACCCGCACCCCAGCGAGGTCGTCCGCCCCGGCAGCCACCCGCCGCTGCTGGCCCCGCACCACCGGCGCGCGGACCTGATGGCGGCGCTCGGCGTCGACGCGGTGCTGGTCCTGCCGTTCACCGCCGAGTTCTCCAAGCTCTCGCCGGCCGACTTCGTGGTGAAGGTCCTGGTCGACAAGCTGCACGCGCGGACCGTCGTCGAGGGCCCCAACTTCCGCTTCGGCCACAAGGCCGCGGGCAACGTCGAGTTCCTGATCGAGCAGGGCCGGACGTACGACTACGACGTGGAGGTCATCGACCTGTACGTCTCTGGCGCGGCGGGCGGCGGCGAGCCGTTCTCCTCCACGCTGACCCGGCGGCTGGTCGCCGAGGGCGACGTCGCGGGAGCGGCGGAGATCCTCGGCCGGCCGCACCGGGTGGAGGGCGTCGTGGTGCGCGGGGCGCAGCGCGGGCGCGAGATGGGCTACCCGACGGCGAACGTCGAGACCCTCCCGCACACCGCGATCCCCGCCGACGGCGTCTACGCCGGCTGGCTGCACGCGCTCGGCGAGGCCATGCCGGCGGCCGTCTCCGTGGGCACCAACCCGCAGTTCGACGGCACCGAGCGGACGGTCGAGGCGTACGCGATCGGGCGCGAGGGGCTCGACCTGTACGGGCTGCACGTGGCCGTGGACTTCCTGGCGTTCGTGCGCGGGCAGGCGAAGTTCGACTCGTTGGAGCAGCTGCTCGACGCGATCGGGGCGGACGTGCGGCGGTGCGAGGAGTTGATCGCGGAGGCGGAGACGCCGCGGCTGTGAGCCGTTCGCAGGGAGGGGCGGCGGCGGGGGGGGATAGCGCGGCCCCACAGGGGTGGGAGGGCCGGGGGAGTAAAAAAAAAAAACAACCCACCAAAAAAAAAAACAAAAA
>NZ_JBHWZH010000241.1:0-5114 GCF_042728285.1 Streptomyces sp. NPDC060194
GTTCCGGGCCGCCCTCCTCGCATGTGCGCCGCCGCCGTCAGCCGACGATCGCCTCGTACAGGCTGAACCCGGCCAGCGCCAGCATCACGCAGGCCGCGACCTTGGTGATCAGCCGCAGCGGGATCCGCTTCATGAGCGCCCTGCCGCCGAGGATGCCGATGCCCGCGACCGCCCAGAGCGCGAGCACCGCGCCGATGCCGACGGAGAGCGGGTCGTCGTAGCGGGCGGCGAGGTTCGCCGTCATGATCTGGGTGAGGTCGCCGAACTCCGCGACCAGGATCAGCATGAAGCCCGCGCTGGAGACCTTCCAGAACGACTGGTCTGCGGGGGGCTTGACCTCGTCCTCGTCCTCGCCCTTCTTCAGGAGCAGCATCAGCGCTCCGGCCAGGAAGAGCAGACCGACCACACCCTGGACGACGCGCTGCGGCAGCAGCGTGAGGACCTGGGCGGCGGCGATGGCGATGACCACGTGGACGGCGAACGCGGCGGCGACCCCGACGAAGACGTAGCTCGCCTTGTACCGGGTGCCGAGCATCAGACCGGCCAGGGCGGTCTTGTCGGGCAGTTCGGCGAGGAAGATGAGCGCGAAGGCGATCATCATGATGCTGAGACTGAACACGGGTGGGAATTCCTCGATCGGTCGGGCCGCCCGCCGAGAGGTGCGTTCCTGGGATCAGGGGTCGCTTCGGCAGGGCAGCGTCGTATTCGAAAGACACTGCTTGCTTGCCGAAGGTCTCGCCGACCCGCGCTGAACGCGGGCCTCCGGGCGCCGGCTCGGACGAATCCGAGCAGTATGTCGACGGTCCGGCGAAGAGCTACTCCCCTTCACACGGCTCCCATCGTACGCCAGAGCGGGCGATGACGCAGGTCGGGATCTTTCGGACGCGGTCCCTCCCCGCTCCGGGACGGGGGCCGACGCAGGCCTTGTTCTGACGTGCCCATGACGCCACCCTGTTACCCGGCGCGCATCTCCCGGCAACCTGACGCCGTCAGCATGAGCGCGTCCGCACGGCCACGAACCCCCCACGTCAAGGGAGTTGACATGCCTCTCGGCAGAATCTACGCGCGTCGACAGCTGCGCATACCCGCCCTCCTGGCGGCGCTCGTCACCGCGGCGACCGTCTTCCTGACCGCGCCCGCCGCACAGGCCGCGCCCCCCACCCCGGTCAGCGCCGCGACGGCCCGCTCGTACCTCGCCTCGCTCACCGTCTCCGCCGAGGGCTCCTCCAGCGGGTACAGCCGGGACGCGTTCCCGCACTGGATCACCGTCTCCGGCGCCTGCAACACACGTGAGCAGGTGCTCAAGCGGGACGGCACGGGCGTCGTGACGGACTCCTCCTGTGCGGCCACCAGCGGCAGCTGGTACTCCCCCTACGACGGCGCCACCTGGACCGCGGCGTCCGACATCGACATCGACCACATGGTCCCGCTCGCCGAGGCGTGGCGCTCGGGCGCGAACAGCTGGAGCACGGCGACCCGGCAGGCCTTCGCCAACGACCTCACCCGCCCCCAGCTCCTCGCCGTCACCGACAACGTCAACCAGTCCAAGGGCGACCAGGACCCCGCCGAGTGGCTCCCCTCCCGCACCTCCTACCGCTGCACCTACGCCCGCATGTGGGTCCAGGTGAAGTACCACTACGGCCTCCGCGTCGACTCGGCCGAGAAGAGCGCCCTCTCCGGCATCCTCAACGCCTGCTGACCCGCGCCCACTGAGCGCGCCCGGCCGGTGGGCGGGGCGCCACCACCTCGCCCGGCCGGTGGGCGGGGCGCCACCACCTCGCCCGGCCGGTGGGCGGGGCGGCACCACCTCGCCCGGCCGGTGGGCGGGGCGGCATCACCTCGCCCGGCCGGTGGGCGGGGCGGCATCACCTCGCCCGGCCGGCGAGAGGGGGCTCCGACTCCACGCCCGGCCGGCGAGAGGGGGCTCCGACTCCACGCCCGGCCGGCGAGAGGGGCTGCAACTCCACGCCCGGTCCGGCGAGAAGGGGCTCCGACTCCGCGCCCGGTCCGGCGAGAAGGGGCCCGAATAAATCCAGCCCGGCCGGCGATTGAGGCCACCGGGCGGAGCCCGGTATCCGCGGCGGAGCCGCGAGCAGGGGGGGCGCCCCCGTCGGGGCAAGGCGAGGCGGGGCCGGCCCGGGCCGTGGACCCCGCCTCGCGCTCGTACGGGTGCGCGCTACCGATCCGGGCAGGCGTTCCGTAGCGTTGCGGAGACGGAAGAGGGTGATCGGGATGGCGCGCCTGCGTCTGGGACCATTGCTGCGGTACGTCGACTGGAAGTCGGCGGGCACGGCGACGGTATGGGTCGAGTCGGACCGGCCGGCGACGGCCGAGGTCCGCTGCGAGGACGGGGCGGGCGGCGAGGCGCGCACGTTCCACGTCGCGGGGCACCACTACGCACTCGTGCCGGTGACCGGGCTCACCCCCGGCACCACCACCCCCTACGAGGTGCTGCTCGACGGCGAGCGCGTCTGGCCGCTGCCCGACTCGGCGTACCCGCCGTCGGTGATCGACACCCCCGAGGGGGGCCGGCCGTCGGCCCGCATCACCTTCGGCTCCTGCCGCTGGGCCGCACCCGCGGCGGACCACGGGCACGACCCCGTCGGCCCCGACGCCCTCGACACCCTCGCGACCCGCATCGCGCGCGACCCCGCCGCCGAGCGCCCCGACGTGCTGCTGCTGCTCGGCGACCAGGTCTACGCCGACGAGGTCTCCGACGCCACCAAGCAGTACCTCGCCGAGCGCCGCGACCTCGACGAGCCGCCGGGCCCGCAGGTCGCGAACTACGAGGAGTACTCCCACCTCTACGACGAGTCCTGGCTCGACCCGGACGTGCGCTGGCTGCTCTCCACCGTCCCCAGCTGCATGATCTTCGACGACCACGACGTGATCGACGACTGGAACACCTCCGAGTCGTGGGTGAGCGACATGCGGGCGACCGACTGGTGGAACGAGCGCATCCTCAGCGGGCTGATGTCGTACTGGGTCTACCAGCACCTCGGCAACCTCTCCCCCGACGAACTGGCCGCCGACCCTCTCTACGCGGCCGTCCGGAACTCCGACGACGCCACCGCCGAGCTGCGCTCCTTCGCCGAGCGCGCCGACAAGGACCCGGTCTCGGTCCGCTGGAGCTACCGCCGCGACTTCGGCCGCGCCCGGCTCCTGATGGTCGACACCCGGGCCGCCCGCGTCCTCGACGAGCAGAACCGGCAGATGGTCGACGCCGAGGAGGCCGCCTGGCTGCGCGAGCAGGCCCTCGAAGGCGGCACCGACCCCGACACCGGCTGCGACCACGTCCTCGTCGGGACCTCCCTGCCGTGGCTGCTCCCCCACCTCATCCAGGACATCGAGGGCTGGAACGCGGCCCTCTCGCGCGGCGAGCGCGGACCGCGCTTCGCCCGCCTCGGCGAGAGCATCCGCCGCCACGGCGACCTGGAGCACTGGGCCGCCTTCCCCGCCTCCTTCGACTGGATGACGGACCTGGTCGCCGAGGCCGGCCGCGGCCGCTCGACGGTCTGCGTGCTCTCCGGCGACGTGCACCACGCGTACGTCGCCGAGGCCCGGTGGCCCGACGGCGAGCAGCCCGACGCGCACATCGTGCAGCTCACCTGCTCCCCCGTCCACAACTCCGTCCCCTCCTCGATCAAGTTCGGCTTCCGCTTCGGCTGGAGTCGCACCGGCCGCGTGCTCGGCCGCGTCTTCGCCCGGCACGGGCGGCTGCCGAAGCCGCGCATCACCTGGCGGCGCAGCGGCGGCCCCTGGTTCGGCAACCAGCTGATGACGCTCACCGTCGACGGCCGCACGGCCCGGCTCTCCCTCGACCAGGCGCAGCCGGGCGAGAAGGCGGACCGCAGCGACGCCCGGCTGGAGACGATGTACGACGAGCGGCTGACGGACGGGGCCGCGCGGGGCTGATGCGGCCCTGGTCGGCACGGGGGGTGGGGCCCAGGTCCCACCCCCTTCGCTGTTATGCGGACGTTATCGACATCACGCTTATTTGATCGATCAAACGTGCCGATCGGGCGTAGGCTTGATGTCGCCAAGGCCGCCCCTGCCGCTCCCCTGCGACGTCGCGGCGCAGATGTCGGACCGGGGAGTACACGGTGCTGGAGACTGTCGGGGCGCTCGCGACGAGCCCCTGGGTGTACGCGGCGGTCGCCGTGTCGATCGTGCTGGACGTGTTCCTGCCGGTGATGCCCAGCGGCGTGCTGCTGATCGCCGCCGCTACCGCGACCAGTGCGGCCGAGCAGCTCCCCCACCCCGTCTCCGCCCTCCTCGCGCTGCTGCTCTGCGCGGCCGTCGCGTCACTCGTCGGCGACGTCCTCGCCTACCGGCTGGCCTGGCGCGGCGGCGAGCGCCTGAACCAGGCCCTCGCCCGCTCCCGCCGCCTCGCCACCGCCCAGGAGCGGCTCGGCGCGGCGGTGGCCCGGGGCGGCGGTGTGCTGGTCGTCATCGCCCGCTTCGCCCCCGCCGGGCGGTCGGTGATGTCGCTGGCCGCCGGTTCGGCCCACCGCCGGGCCAAGGAGTTCCTCCCCTGGTCCGCCCTGGCCGGCGTGACCTGGGCCGCGTACAGCATCTGCCTGGGCTACTTCGGCGGCCAGTGGCTCGGCGCGAGCTGGCTGACCACCGGCGTCTCCCTGCTCGCCCTGGTCGTCGCGGGGTCCGCCGCCGCCCACTTCATGCGTCGTCCGACCGCGGCGACCGCCCCCGTATCTCGAGCCCACTGAGCAGCGCGCGCGTCGCCTCCGTCACGGCTTCCACCGCCGCGTCGAACACCTCCTGGTTGTGCGCGGCCGGCGCCCGGAACCCGGACACCTTCCTCACGTACTGCAACGCCGCCGCCCGCATCTCGTCCTCCGTCGCTTCCTCCGGAAGCACGGGCGGCCTCAAGGTCTTGATACTCCTGCACATGCCCCCATTGTGCTCCCGACCCCCGATTCGTCCCCGCCGTTTTCCACAGCCCACCCCCATCGGTACGACGAACACACCAGCGTCTCGGCGCCCGCCTGCCGTTCGGACCCGGTCCTGCGCGTCCCTGCCGCCGAGCGGGACCCGAGCGCCGACCGAGCTCACCGCCATGGACGAAGCCCCCCGGCCGAGGACGGCCGGGGGGC
>NZ_JBHWZH010000242.1:0-5012 GCF_042728285.1 Streptomyces sp. NPDC060194
GAGATCGCTTCGTGTCTGGGGGGCTCGTTTTTGTGTATAAGACACCGGGACGGCATGACCCCACGAAGAGCGCGGACACCTGCCGGTGCCCGCGCTCTTCGGCGATGGCGTGCCCCGCGTCATCCCCGACCGGCGGCCCCGGCCCCGTTCCGTGTCGGAACCGGGACGCCGCGTGACGGCTGGGGGCGAGGGCGTCAGGAGGGCGTCAAAGCTCCGCCCCCTGACGTCAGGGGGGCGTCAAGGCGGCTCGCTCCTGGTCTGACGTGGGGGTTTGCTGTTCTCACCGGCCGCCCGGTCGGGATTCTTCCCTCGTCAATCAGGAGCTCACGATGGCCGATCTGGCCTTCGTCGCCACCACGGTCGCGATCTTCGCGCTGGTGGCACTCGTCGCCCGGGGGGTGACCAAGCTGTGACTGCCGAGAACATCGTCGGCCTCGTCGTGGCCGTCTCCCTGCTCGGGCACCTCGTCCTCGCCCTGCTGTACCCGGAGAGGTTCTGAGACCCGACATGAGTCCCGTCCTCGCTGGCGTGCTCCAGCTCCTCGCTCTGATCGCCGCCCTGGCCCTCGCCTACCGCCCGCTGGGCGACCACATGGCCCGGGTGTACTCCTCCGAGAAGCACCTCAGGCCGGAGAGGTGGATATACAAGGCCATCGGCGCCGACCCGTCCGCGGAGATGCGCTGGCCCGCCTACCTGCGCGGCGTCCTCGCCTTCTCCGCGGCCGGTGTGCTGTTCCTGTACCTGCTGCAGCGCGCCCAGGGCGTCCTGCCCGGTTCGCTCGGCTTCGCCGCGATCGACCCCGACCAGGCGTTCAACACCGCCGCGTCGTTCGTCGCGAACACCAACTGGCAGTCGTACTACGGCGAGCAGGCCATGGGCCACGTCGTGCAGACCGGCGGCCTCGCGGTGCAGAACTTCGTCTCCGCCGCGGTCGGGATGGCCGTCGCGGTGGCCCTGGTGCGCGGGTTCGCCCGGTCCCGGACCGGTGAGCTCGGCAACTTCTGGTCGGACCTGGTCCGCGGTGTCGTCCGGATCCTGCTGCCGATCTCCGTGATCGGCGCGGTGCTCCTGGTCGCCATGGGCGCGATCCAGAACTTCGCCGGGATCCACGAGGTCGGCCAGTTCACGGGCGGCACGCAGGACTGGAACGGCGGCGCGGTCGCCTCCCAGGAGGTCATCAAGGAGCTGGGCACCAACGGCGGCGGCTACTTCAACGCCAACTCCGCCCACCCCTTCGAGAACCCGAACCCGCTGTCCAACCTGTTCGAGATCTTCCTCATCCTGCTGATCCCGTTCGCCCTGACCCGCACCTTCGGCCGCATGGTCGGCTCGCTGAAGCAGGGCTACGCGATCCTCGGCACGATGGCCGTCATCTGGCTCGGTTTCACCGCCCTGATGATGTGGACGGAGTTCGCGGGCCGCGGCCCGGCGTTCGAGATCGCCGGCGGGGCGATGGAGGGCAAGGAGACCCGCTTCGGCGTCGCGGGATCGTCGCTCTTCTCCGTGGCAACGACGCTGACCTCGACCGGCGCGGTCAACTCCTTCCACTCCTCGTTCACCGGCTTCGGCGGCGGCATCCAGCTCCTCGGGATGCAGCTCGGCGAGATCGCGCCCGGCGGCGTCGGCTCCGGCCTCTACGGCATGCTGGTCATGGCCGTCATCGCGGTCTTCATCGCCGGGCTCATGGTCGGCCGCACCCCGGAGTACCTGGGCAAGAAGATCGGCACCCGCGAGATCAAGTTCGCGGCCTGCTACATCCTCGTCACCCCGGCCCTGGTCCTCGGCTTCACCGCCGTCGCCATGGCGCTGCCCACTCCCGGGAACTCGATGACGAACTCCGGCGCGCACGGCTTCTCCGAGATCCTCTACGCCTACACCTCGGGCGCCAACAACAACGGCTCCGCGTTCGCCGGTCTCAACGCCGACACCCAGTGGTTCAACAGCACGATCGGGATCGCGATGCTGCTCGGCCGGTTCCTGCCGATCGTGTTCGTCCTCGCGCTGGCCGGATCGCTCGCCGAGCAGAAGCCCGTCCCCGAGACCGTGGGCACCCTGCGCACCGACAAGCCGCTCTACACCGGGCTGCTCGTCGGCACGATCCTGATCATCACCGGACTCACCTACTTCCCCGCCCTCGCGCTGGGACCGCTCGCCGAAGGGCTCGCCTCATGAGCACCGCCACCCCCACCCGCACCCCGCAGGAGGACCTCGCGTCCGCCGGACGGCCCGACGCCGCCGGCCGCGTGGGCGGCGGGCTGTTCGACCCGAAGCAACTGGTGAAGTCGTTCCCGGACGCGCTGCGCAAGCTCGACCCGCGGGTGATGGTCAAGTCGCCGGTGATGTTCGTCGTCCTGGTCGGCTCGGTGCTCACCACCGTCCTCGCGGTCCTCGACCCGTCGGACTGGTTCGGCTGGGCGATCGCCGCCTGGCTGTGGCTGACCACGATCTTCGCGAACCTGGCCGAGGCCGTCGCCGAGGGTCGCGGCAAGGCCCAGGCCGACACCCTGCGGAAGGCGAAGACCGACACCGTCGCCCGCCGGCTGAACGGTTCGGCCGAGGAGCAGGTCGCGGGGACGGACCTGCGCATCGGCGACCGGGTCGTCTGCGAGGCCGGCGACACGATCCCCGGTGACGGCGACGTCGTCGAGGGCGTCGCCTCCGTCGACGAGTCCGCGATCACCGGCGAGTCCGCACCGGTCATCCGGGAGTCGGGCGGCGACCGCTCGGCCGTCACCGGCGGCACGAAGGTGCTCTCCGACCGGATCGTCGTCAGGATCACGACGAGGCCCGGCGAGACGTTCATCGACCGCATGATCGCCCTGGTCGAGGGCGCGGCCCGGCAGAAGACGCCCAACGAGATCGCGCTCAACATCCTGCTCGCGTCGCTCACCGTCGTCTTCCTGCTCGCCGTCGTCACGCTCAAGCCGTTCGCGATCTACGCCGGCGCCGACGAGCAGACCTCGATGATCGTCCTCACGGCGCTCCTCGTGTGCCTGATCCCGACGACGATCGGGGCCCTGCTCTCCGCGATCGGGATCGCGGGCATGGACCGGCTCGTCCAGCGCAACGTCCTGGCCATGTCGGGCCGCGCGGTCGAGGCGGCCGGCGACGTGTCGACACTGCTGCTGGACAAGACGGGCACCATCACGCTCGGCAACCGCCAGGCGGCGGAGTTCGTCCCCGTCGCCCGGGTGACCGAGGAGGAACTCGCCGACGCCGCGCAGCTGTCCTCGCTCGCCGACGAAACGCCCGAGGGCCGTTCGATCGTCGTCCTCGCCAAGGAGCGCTACGGGCTGCGGGAGCGCGACCGGGGCGAGCTGACCGGTGCGGAGTGGATCGAGTTCACCGCGCAGACCCGGATGTCGGGGGTCGACCTCGACGGGCGCAAGGTCCGCAAGGGTGCGAGCGGATCGGTCGTGGCGTGGGTGAAGGAACGGGGCGGACAGGTACCCGATGACGCGGCAGAGCTCACGGAGAACATTTCCGCGGCTGGTGGCACGCCGCTGCTGGTGGCTGTGGAGGATGCTGAGGGCCCGCGCGTCCTCGGGGTGATCCACCTCAAGGACGTCGTGAAGGAGGGCATGCGCGAGCGGTTCGACGAGCTGCGCCGCATGGGCATCCGGACCGTGATGATCACGGGTGACAACCCGCTGACGGCCAAGGCGATCGCGGAGGAGGCCGGCGTCGACGACTTCCTCGCCGAGGCCACCCCCGAGGACAAGATGGCCCTCATCAAGCGGGAACAGGCCGGCGGAAAGCTCGTCGCCATGACCGGCGACGGCACCAACGACGCGCCCGCGCTCGCCCAGGCGGACGTCGGCGTCGCGATGAACACCGGCACCTCGGCCGCCAAGGAGGCCGGGAACATGGTGGACCTCGACTCCAACCCCACCAAGCTGATCGAGATCGTCGAGATCGGCAAGCAGCTCCTCATCACCCGGGGCGCGTTGACGACGTTCTCCATCGCCAACGACGTGGCGAAGTACTTCGCGATCATCCCCGCGATGTTCGCCGTGGCCTACCCGTCGTTGGACGAGCTGAACATCATGGGACTCGCCTCGCCGGAGTCGGCGATCCTCTCCGCGGTCATCTTCAACGCGCTGGTCATCGTCGCGCTGGTGCCGCTCGCCCTGCGCGGCGTCCGCTACCGGCCGGCGAGCGCCGACCGGATGCTCCGCCGCAACCTCGCCGTCTACGGACTCGGCGGCCTGGTCGCCCCGTTCGTCGGCATCAAGCTCATCGACATGCTCCTGACCCTCATCCCCGGAATCGGCTGATCCGCCATGACGAACACCTCCGTGAGCTCCACCGCCCGCCTGCTCGGTGCAGGACTGCGCGCCCTGCTCGTCCTCACCCTGGTGTGCGGGGTGCTCTACCCGCTCGCCGTCACCGGGATCGGCCAGGCGCTGTTCAACGACAAGGCCAACGGCTCCGAGATCACCGACGACCGGGGCAAGGTCGTCGGCTCCTCCCTCATCGGCCAGACCTACAACCTGCCGAAGAAGGACGCGGACGACGCCGAGGAGGCCGCCCGGCCGGACCTGAAGTGGTTCCAGCCCCGCCCGTCCAACGGCCTGGGCAGCAACAGCGTCAACACGCAGTACTCCCTCGTCCTCTCCGGCGCCACCAACCGCTCCGGTGACAACGAGGAGTTGATCCAGTGGGTGAAGGACGCGAAGGTCGCCGTCGTCGAGGACAACTCCACGGGTGACCACGAGGTGAAGCCCGCCGACGTCCCCGCCGACGCCGTCACCTCCTCCGGCTCCGGCCTCGACCCGCACATCTCCCCCGAGTACGCGGAGATCCAGGTCCACCGCGTCGCGGAGAAGAACGGGCTCGACGTGAAGCAGGTCGAGGACCTCGTCGCCGACCACACCACCGGCCGCACCCTCGGCTTCATCGGGGAGCCGCGCGTCAACGTCCTGGAACTCAACACCGCCCTGCGGAACCTGTCCCAGAGCTGATGCGGTGACGACACCGGACGGGGGACCGGGCGAGCGGCGTCGAGCCGC
>NZ_JBHWZH010000243.1:0-4804 GCF_042728285.1 Streptomyces sp. NPDC060194
CCCTTCACAGGGTGCGGGCCCCCGGCCGTTGTGCGTCAGCGCGTGAGGGGCGGGCGGTCGCCGCCCTCGTCGCGGTCGGGCCGCCGGTCCTCCTCGCGAATCACCTCGCCCTGGACGACCTTGCCGTCCGGGCGGTGCATCCTGGCCTGCTGGAAGGCGTCGGCGAAGCCGCCGTGCGCCCCCGGCCCGCCGAGGGTGCGCACCTTGCGTTCGAGCGACCGCTCGGTCGTCCGCTTGAGGAAGCGCTGCACCGGCGGCAGCAGGCACAGCAGCCCGGCGACGTCCGAGATCAGACCGGGGAGCATCAGCAGCGCCCCGGCCAGCATCAGGAAGCCGTTGCCCTTGCCGCGCCGGCCGTCCGCGGGAAGGGCGCCCGTGCCGTGCGCCTGCTGCTGCCGCACCGCCTCGTTCAGTGCCTGGAACGCGCGCCGTCCGGCGCGCTTCATGACGGCGCCGCCGAGCAGCGAGCCGGCGAGGAGGAGCAGGAAGACGGTGAACCCGCCCCACGCCCCGGCCACGACCGTGAGCAGCCACACCTCCAGGACCAGCCAGGCGGCCAGGCCGAGCGGGAGGAACGTGCGGAGGCGGGAGCGCCGGGGGGCGCGGGGCGGCGGGGGTGTGCCTGTCGTCATGCCCCCAGTGTGCCCGGCGGCCGGGCCGGACGTCGTAAGGACGGGATCAAGATCGCTGTCGGCCGAGAAGCCGGTTCGCGCGGCCCTCGACACCCCAGGCGGTGACCCGCCACAGCGCCTCGACGACGATGTCCCGGCTCATCTTGCTGTCGCCGCGCTCACGCTCGACGAAGGTGATCGGCACCTCGACGACGTGGTGGCCGGCCTGGACGCAGCGCCGGGCCAGGTCGACCTGGAAGCAGTAGCCCTGCGAGGCCACCGAGTCCATGCCCAGGCCCTCGAGGGTCTCCCTGCGGAAGGCGCGGAACCCGCCGGTGACATCGCGGATCGGCACGTCGAGGAGGAGCCGGGAGTAGGTGCTGCCGCCGCGGGAGAGGATCTCGCGGGAGCGCGGCCAGTTCACCACCCGGCCGCCGGGCACCCAGCGCGAGCCGAGCACCAGGTCGGCGCCCTTGAGGGCGGTGAGCAGCCGGGGCAGTTCCTCGGGCTGGTGGGAGCCGTCGGCGTCCATCTCGACCAGGACGCCGTAGCCGTGCTCCAGGCCCCAGCGGAAGCCGGCCAGGTAGGCGGCGCCCAGGCCCTGCTTGCCCTCGCGGTGGAGCACCTGGACGTGGTCGTCCGCGGCGGCCAGCTCGTCGGCGATCTTGCCGGTTCCGTCGGGGCTGTTGTCGTCGGCGACCAGGACGTGCGCGTCGGGTACGGCCGCGCGGACGCGGGTGACGATGGGCTCGATGTTCTCGGCCTCGTTGTAGGTGGGGATGATCACCAGGACCGTGCCGAGAGGGCCGAACCGCCGCTCGCCGCCGTCGTTCGCGCCGTCGTTCACTGATGCCCCTTATCGATTCCGTACATGGAGGAGCACCACCATAGCGATCGTGCGGCGCGACCTGTGCGGACACCGTCGCGGGGGTGTCGGCGGGGCCGCTGCGGATGGGGGCCCGGCGTCCTTCGGGCCGACCTGGCGCCCGCTGGCTGCGAGTCGACGAAGCCGTTGTCTACTGAACGTCCGGGCCCCACCCGGGTCTCACCGCCGACCGGCAGAAACCTTCCCTCGTCCCCGGGACGCGGGCGCTGGACCTGGCTCCCAGTGGCGGGGCGCCGGTGCGGCGCGCCGCCCCTGGCCCAGCCGCGCGGCGGTCGCGAGGGGGTCCTCCGGTCGGATGTCCTGTGGTGGACCCGGCCGAAACTACCCGCCGCCGCCCGCTTCCTGTCAACAGCCGGACCGTTCGGGGCGTCGCCGCCGGTCGGCGCGCCGACGGCGGATCGGCGCAGGTCGTGCGGGCCGCGCCCAACGGTCGGAGCGGCGGTGCAGGGGCGGCCGCCTCACCCTTGTGGCCCTGTGTACACCGTGCGGCCACCGACGACCGTGCCCAGGCAGACGGGCAGCGGCCGGCCGGGCGTGAGGTCGGGCAGCCCGGGCGTGCCCGAGCGGGGGTCGGTGGACCAGCGGGCGACCCGGTCGTCGGGGGCCTGGACGACGAGCTCCTCGGTGCGCCACAGCGCGTAGTCGGCGGGCGCGCCGGGGACCAGGACACCGGCGTCGTCACGGCCGGTGGCGCGCCAGCCGCCCCGGGTGTGGGCGGTGAAGGCGGCCCGGACGGAGACCCGGTGCTCGGGCACCTGGTGGAAGGCGGCCGCCCGGACGGCGGCCCAGGGGCCGAGCGGGGTGACCGGGCTGTCGGATCCGAGCGCCAGCGGCACCCCGGCCCGCAGCAGGGCCGCGTACGGGTTGAGGGTGCGGGCCCGCTCGGCGCCGAGCCGGTCGGCGTACATGCCGTGCTCGCCGCCCCAGAGGGCGTCGAAGACGGGCTGGACGGACGCGGTGAGCCCGAGGTCGGCGAAGGCGGCGACGGTGGGCGCGTCGAGCATCTCGGCGTGCTCGACGCGGTGGCGGGCGGCGCGGACGCGGGCGAGGCCGACCTGGTCGGCGGCGGCGCGGACGCCGTCCACGACGGCGGTGAGCGCGGCGTCGCCGATGGCGTGGAAGCCGGCCTGGAGCCCGGCCTCGGTGCAGGCGGCGACGTGCTCGGCGATCGCGGCGGCGTCCAGGTGGGAGGTGCCGGTGTGCGGGGCGTCGGCGTAGGGGGCGTGCAGGCAGGCGGTGTGGGAGCCGAGGGAGCCGTCGACGAAGAGGTCGCCGGCGGCGCCGGCGGCGCCGAGGGCGCGGACGCGCTCGGCGTCCGCGGCCGATTTCACCCGCTCGGCCCAGTAGCCGACGACCCGGGGGCCGGGCTCGGCGGCGGCCAGGCGGAGCAGGCCGGTGAAGTCGTCCTCGGAGGAGATGTCGGGGCCACCGCACTCGTGGACGCTGCCGATGCCGAGCGAGGCCGCGTGCCGCAGCGCGGCGCGCTGGGCCTCGTCGCGCTGGGCGGGGGTGACGGCGGCGTGCGCGGCGGCCCTGACGGCGTGGTGGGCGTCGCCGGTGAGCGGCTCGCCGTCGCGGAAGCCGGTCAGCGCGCGGACGCCGGGCACCCGGTCGAGGAGCGCGGTGGTGACGACGGCGGAGTGGACGTCGATCCGGGTGAGGTAGAGGGGACGGCCGCCGGCGGCCTCGTCCAGCTCGTCGCGGCGCGGGGCGCGGCGCTCGGGCCAGCGGGCGGCGTCCCAGCCGTGGCCGAGCAGGATGCGGTCGGCGGGGCGGGCCGCGGCGTGGGCGCGGATCCGCTCCAGCGCGTCGGCGAGGCCCGTCGCGGCGGACAGGTCGAGGCCGGTGAGCGCGAGGCCGGTGGCCGTGGTGTGGACGTGGGCGTCGGTGAAGGCCGGGGTGACGAGGGCGCCGTCGAGGTCGACGATCTCGTCCGCGCCGTCGGCGAAGGCGTCGGCCGCCCCCTCGGAGCCGACCCAGGCGATGTGCCCGCGCTCGACGACCATGGCGGTCGCGAACGGGTCGGCGGGGCTGTGGACCTCGCCGCCGCGCAGCAGGACGGTGCGGTCGGGATCCGTGGGGGCGGTGCGCTCGGTCATGGGACCAGTCTCCCGCGTCCGCGCCGCGCGCCCGCCCCCGGGGTGACCTGCGCCGAGGGGTTCAGACCCGGGGCGGGCGGGCCTCGTAGGGCGTGGAGAGCACGACGGTGGTGCGGGTCGAGACGCCGGCGAGGGTGCGGACCCGGGTGAGCAGGTGCTCCAGCTCCAGCGGAGTGGCGACCCGGACCTTGAGGATGTAGTTCTCCTCCCCCGCCACGCTGTGGCAGGCCTCGATCTCCGGGACGCCGGCGAGGCGTTCGGCGATGTCGTCGGGGGCGCTCGGGTCGAAGGGCTTGACCGAGATGAACGCCGTCAGGGGCAGCCCGACCGCCTCGGGGTCGACGACCGCGGCGTAGCCGCGGATCACCCCGCGCTGCTCCAGGCGGCGCACGCGCTGGTGCACCGCCGAGGTGGACAGGCCTGTGGCCTTGCCCAGGTCGGTGTAGCTCATCCGCCCGTCCTTGACGAGCAGGTCAACGATTTGCCGGTCCAACTCCTCCATAGCGGATCAACCTATGGCCCCGGACGGGCTCCGGCACAGCCGGGGACGCCCGCGGGGGCGGATCTACGCGGGCCATGTGACGAAGACCACACCGTCGCGACCGTGTCCGTGGGAGCGCGGCCGATTACCTGTACGGGGCAGGGGGAAATGCTTGGCTTGGGTCGGTGCCACAGTGCCCGGCCGGCGGCCGGAGCCCGAGCGCCCGACCGCGGTCCGTCCGAGGGGGAGAGTCCCATGCAGAATCTGAAGCGCACCGGTCGTGAGACCGGGTCGGAGTACGTCGATACGGCCGACACCGAGGCCGCCGACTCCGAGTTCGACGCGTACGACACCTTCGAGACGTACCGGGTGATCTGCCCGGACTGCGCCCAGTCCATCGCGCTCCTCGCGGACGAGACCGTCCTGCCGGAGCACGGGCTGTGCGCCTCGCCCTGGGACCCGTTCGGTCTCACGGTCTGCGACGGCACGGGCCGCCGGGCCGCCGAGGCGGTCGCCGTCATCGACGCGCCGATCGTCGTCGAGCCGGACGCGGTGATCCTGACGCTCCCTCAGGGGCTCGACTGGCGCCACCAGCCGTTCTCGCACGTGGGCGGGCCCGGCTCCCGCCCGGTCAAGGTCTCCCGCCCGCTGCACGTCTCGCAGCTGCGGCGCGCCGCCTGACACCCCGGCACACGTGACCGGGCGGGCCCCTCCGACGGGCCCGCCC
>NZ_JBHWZH010000244.1:0-4793 GCF_042728285.1 Streptomyces sp. NPDC060194
GTGCGGACGCCGCACCGGCCCCTGGCCATCCGCGTGCCCGAAGCCCGATGCTGGTCGGACCGTTCCCGCAGACCAGCTCCGGAAGAGGACATGACCTCGTACGCCCCCTCCCGCACGACCGGCGCCGTACCCGACACCGCCGCGTCCCAGCGCCGCGTCCTGCGGGCGCTGGTCGCCTCGCAGATCCTCAGCGGCGCGGGGCTCGCCGCCGGCATCACCGTCGGGGCGCTCCTGGCCCAGGACATGCTCGGCTCCACCGGCCTCGCCGGACTGCCCCTGGCCCTGTCCACCGGCGGATCGGCGCTCGCCGCCGTCGCCGTCGGCCGCGTCTCGCAGGCCAGGGGCCGCCGCCCCGGCCTGACCGCCGGCTACCTCACGGGGGCCGTCGGCGCGGCCGGCGTCATCACCGCGGCGGCGCTGCACAGCCCGGTCCTGCTGTTCGCCGCGCTGTTCGTCTACGGCGCCGGCACCGCGACCAACCTCCAGGCCCGCTATGCCGGTGCCGATCTCGCCGCCCCCGGCCACCGCGGACGGGCGGTCTCCACCGTGCTGGTCGCGACCACGCTCGGCGGTGTCGCCGGGCCCAACCTCGCCGCGCCGACGGGGGTTCTGGCGGAGAGCCTCGGCCTGCCGCACCTCGCCGGGCCGTTCCTGCTGTCCGGGGCCGCCTACCTGTCGGCCGCGGTGGTCCTCGCCGGGTGGATGCGGCCGGACCCGCTGCTGCTGGCCCGGACCGTCGCCGCCGCCGAGGCCGGGGGCGGGACCGAGGCCGGGAATGAGGCCGGGGGCGGGGGCGCCGCGACCGACCCGGCCGCCGGCGCCGCCGGGCGGGGAGAGGGCCGCGGAGGGGTGTTCCTCGGGGCCCTGGTCATGGTCCTCACCCAGCTCGTGATGGTCGCGATCATGACGATGACCCCGGTCCACATGCACGCCCACGGCCACGGGACCGCCGCCTCCGGCCTCGTCATCTCCCTCCACATCGCGGCCATGTACCTGCCCTCGCCCCTGACCGGCCGGCTGGTCGACCGCATCGGGCGGATCAGGATCGCCGTCGCCGCCGGCGCCGTCCTGCCGGCCGCGGGCGTCCTGGCGGCCGCGGCGCCCGCCGACTCCGTCGCCCTCCTCGCACTCGCCCTCGCCCTGCTCGGCCTGGGCTGGAACTTCGGGCTCGTCGCGGGGACGGCAGTCATCACCGACACCGTGCCGCTCGCCACCCGCGCCAGGACGCAGGGCCTCGTCGACGTCTCCGTCGCCCTCGCCGGCGCGGCCGGCGCCACGGCCTCCGGCGTCGTGGTCGCCGCCACCGGCTACCCGGTCCTCGCCCTCACCGCGGCCGCACTCTCCCTCGCCCTCCTCCCCGCGGTCACCGTCACCGCGCACCGCCGCTGAACCTCCGGACGGCGGGTGCGGCCCGGCCGCACGTGCGGTCGTGTGCCACGAACAGGCCGGTGCCGTGGGAGCCGCCGTCGGCGGTGGTCCACGTCCACCGACGGCGTCCGACGGTGCCGTCACCCCCCTCCAGATCGACGTCACTCCCCGTCATGCGTGGGCGATCAGGTGCTGTCGGGCCAGGGATATCCGAGTTCCTCCGCGCGCTCACGGTTGCCGCCGCTCACCCGCGCGTAGGTCTTCGGGTCCTCCTCGGCCAGCCGGCGCAGCGCGGCCGCGGCCTGGGTCTCGGGCGGGGTGCCGTCATCCGGGATGTCCCAGCGGAACTGGAGGGGGCTGTCGGGTCGTTGCGGACGGCCGGACGCCAGCCCCGGCACGTAGAAGAAGGTCACCACGGCGGTCTCCGGGTCGTCGAAGCCGCTGCTGATCCACCCCCGGCCCGCGTCCCAGCGGCTCAGCAGGTCCGGCTCCTCGATCAACCCCGCCTTGATCAGGCGGGCGACGGTGCGGGCCCGCCAGGACCAGGAGCAGACGGCCTCCGCTCCGGCGATCTCCGCGTCGTAGGCGGTGGCGTCGAACCGGTGCGCGGGCAGCTCCGCCGCGGGATCGCGGGAGCCCGGCAGGGTGCGCCGCCAGTTCTCCCACACCACCTGGTCCGCTTCCCGCCGGACGGTGACGTAGAGCGCGCCGCAGCAGCCCTCGGTGCAGCTCGCCTCCGCGAGTTGCACCTCGCGGGGCTCCGGCCCGGCCCGCAGCCGGCCCTCGTCCAGCAGGAGGTCGGGGCTGTGCGCCGGCCCGCGGCCGAACACGGCCGGAACCACCGGCCGGCCGTCGACGAGCACGCGTGCCTCGACGGGCCCCCGGTCCGCGGGGTCGCCGGCCACCACCTCGATGCGGAACCGGTCCGGCACGGCCGGGCGCCGGAACGGCCGGCGGCCGGTGCGGCGGATCCAGTCGGCCCGCCGCCGCTGGTCCGCTCCGCTCGCGGTGGCGCCCGCCGCCGCCCATCGGGGCGCGGCCAGCAGACGGCCGAGCGACTCAAGCAGTGCCGCGCGCCGCCCGGGCGGCCAGTCGAGCAGCACGCCGGTGCCGCTGCTCAGGTCCAGGGCGAGCGACAACAGCACGGCGGCGTTGTCGAGGGTGGGCGGCAGCAGACCGGCCCGGCTGACGACGCTGTCGTACACGCGCAGCACGTCGTGGCAGGCGAGGAGGTCGGTCGGGTCGTCGCGTGAGCACCCCATCCGGACCAGCAGCCTGCCCGCGCGGGCGAGCAGGTCGGTGTCGGCGGGGTGGCGGTCGAGGAGCACGGGCAGCTCGGACGCCTCCGCGATCCGGCGGGCGACCGTGCTGTCGACGAAGGGGGGTGAGGTCGGAAGGGCGAGCAGCTCCGATCGCACGGCCTGCCCGTCACCTGCCCAGAGGGCGCGGACGAGCGGCCGCAGTTCGTCACGGCGTCCGCAGGCCGCGAGCCAGGTGACGGCCGCGGATCGGCGATCGAGGGCGTCGAGCGCGCGGACGGCCGGACCGGTGAGGTCCCAGAACAGGCCGAGGACGGAGAGGTACGGGACGTCCTCGGCCGTGCCGAGGCGGCCCAGCAGCGCGATGCCCGCGGTGACGGTGGGCACGGTCGTACCGGTCCGGACCAGCCTCCGCCCCAGCGTGCGGGCCGCGGCCGCCTGTCCGGCCGGCAGCGGCAGCTCGGCGACGACGGAGCCGACGAGGTGCCGGTGGCGGTCCTGGACGCCGCGTCGTCCGAAGCGGCGTCGCAGGGTCGCGGGGGCGTCGGGGAGCGGGCTGAACGCCTCCCGGACGGCGCGTCTCGCCTCGTCCCAGGGGAGCGGATCCTCGCCTCTTGCGGTCGTGCGGGGAAGGACGTAACCGCGCCGGGGCGGGACTCCCTCGGGCGACGTGTCCAGCAGCTGCCGGGCGCGGTCGTACAGAGCGGTCGGGGGCGTGAGCGCGACGCGCTCGTCCTGGGCGCTCACCGGGTGGGGTGGGACTCGATTCCGTAGGTCATGAGCGCAGCATGCCCGCTGATCGGCGCGGTGTCGACGCAATTCGACGCCCCCTCGATCGCTGCCCGCTCACTCGGAGAGCCGCCGTACTCCGGTCCCGTCGCCCCCGCCCCGGCTACGGTCTGCTCGCGGGTCCGCCGGGGTGGCGGACCCGGGGAGGGGACACCATGGGGCGGACAGCCGGCGAGAACGGACTGCGGTGGATCAACGATCCGCGCACGGACACCTTCACGCTCACGCTCGCCGAAGGGCTGACGCCGTACGAACTGCTGCGCGCCGTCGGAGCGGAGGAGCACCGCATCATCGCGCTGACCAGGTTCGCGGCATGGGAGCTGCTCTACCGGAGCGAGGACCACCACATCAGCGACCTCGAGTGGCTGGACTGGGAGGACGACGCCGCGGTGGCCCGGCTGACCGACGCGGGCTTCCTCCCCACCCCGCCGGACATGATCGTGCGGGCGGGTGCGGTCGACGGCTGGGCGTACGCGCTGGAGGAGAACCACGGCCTCACCGGCCTCCACATCGCGCAACTGTCCGAGCGAGGGCGGGCCTTCGTCGTGCACCGCAACGCGAAGGGCTTCACCCGGGTCGACTACGGGCTGCACGGCAGAGCCGTCTCGACCTTCGAGCCGGGACTGCCCCATCTCTTCAACGGCGTTCCGCCCGAGGAGGCGCTCGGCTTCGTCCACCGCGGCGGCGAATCGGCGACGACGGGCTTCCTCCGGTTCCTGGAGGACGAGCTCGGGCTCTACATCCCCTGGGAGGAGACGGAGACGGAGCTGCCGGCCGCAGCCTTCGACGACCCGGACCGCCGGACACCGTAGCGCTCCCCGCGACACCGCGGTCCGCTGCGAGCGGTAATTGATGATCAGGTTGCGGGTTTGCGGGCGGTCCGGGAGGACACGTGAGGGCTACCGCAGTTCGAAGCTCTCGCAGGAGGTCACACGATGACGGACAACATCTGGAACCACGCCCCGAACGCCGACGTCACCGCGGGCACGGACCTGACGGGCTGGAAGGTCGAGGCCACCGACGGGCACATCGGGAAGATCGACAAGCACTCCCGCGAGGTCGGCGCGCAGTACATCGTCGTCGACACCGGCGTCTGGATCTTCGGCAAGGAGGTCCTCCTCCCCGCCGGCGTCATCCGCTCGCTCGACACGGAGAACGAGACCGTCCACGTCGACCGCACGAAGGACGAGATCAAGGACGCGCCGGAGTTCGACAAGGAGAAGCACCTCGGCAACGCCGACTACCACCGGCAGGTCGGCACCCACTACACCAACCGGCCCGGCACCGGCACCCCCGGCAGCACCCTCTGACCGATCCCGGCCGGGCCCCGCGCCCGGCACCGTCCGGGGCGGGGCCGCGGGGCGAGGGGCCCCCCCC
>NZ_JBHWZH010000245.1:0-4723 GCF_042728285.1 Streptomyces sp. NPDC060194
ATGGTACTGCAGGGGGGACCCTGTGGGAGAGTAGGACGCCGCCGAACAAATTGTGAGAAAACCCCCGCACCACAGGTGCGGGGGTTTTCTGCGTTTAGGGTCGGGACATGCGCTACGACCTGATCATCTTCGACAACGATGGCGTCCTCGTGGACAGCGAGCCCCTGGCGAACACCGTGCTGGCCGCCTACCTCACCGAGATCGGCCACCCGACCACGTACGAGGACTCGCTGCGGGACTACATGGGGGGCGCGCTGCACCGCATCCACGACACCGTCCGCGAGCGCACCGGGCAGGAGCTGCCGGCCGACTTCGGGGACGAGCTCCTGCGGCGGACGCTGGTGGTTTTCGAGCGCGAGCTCGAGCCGGTCGACGGTGTCGTCACCGTGATGGAGACGCTGGAGGCGGAGGGTGTGCCCTACTGCCTGGCGTCGTCCGGTCGCCACGAGCGGATCGCCGCGGGGCACCGGCAGACCGGGCTCGACCGGTGGTTCCGGACGGACAGGGGGAACGTGTTCAGCGCGGAGGACGTCGGGCGCGGGAAGCCGGCGCCGGACCTCTTCCTGCACGCCGCCGAACGGATGGGCGCGGCTCCCGAGCGGTGCGTCGTCGTCGAGGACAGTCCGCTCGGGGTCCAGGCGGCCGTCGCGGCCGGGATGGACGTGTACGGGTTCACGGTCATGGCGGGCAAGGCCGATCTGCCGGGCGCCACCGGGTACTTCGGTCACATGGACGAGCTTTTGACATTGCTTGCCTAGACCGGTCTACCCAGCGGTGGCGGCCCGCCCCTACTGTCGCGGCCATGATTCCCGACCGCCTGCGGCACGGCAGGGCCTCGCTCGGATGCGCGTTCCTCGTCCAGGGCGTCGCCTTCGCCCTGCTCGTGACCCGGATCCCGGCCATCCAGGACCGCTACGGGGTCTCGGACGCGTTGCTGCCGGCGTTCCTGGCGGCGGTGCCGGTACTCGCCGGGATCGGAAGCGTCGGCGCCGAGAGGCTCGTGCGGCGGACGAACGCCCGCTTCGTGCTGCGGTGGGCGCAGCCCGTCGTGCTGCTGGCCCTGCTCGGGGCCGGAGCCGGGAGCCGAATGGTGGAACTGGCGCTGGCGCTGGCGGTGTTCGGGCTCGCGGTCGGTGCCCTTGACGCCTCGATGAACATGCTGGGCGTCGGGCTCGAGCGCGCCTACGGGCGCAGCATCATGCTCGGCTTCCACGCGGCCTACAGCCTCGGCGGCATCGCGGGCGCCTCGCTCGCCTGGGCCGGCGCCCACTGGGACCTCTCACTGGTCGCCTCGTACGCGCCGGTCGTCGTGGTGATGCTGCCGGCTGTCCTGCTGGCCAGTCGGTGGTACACGGACGGCGGTCCCGTGGAGAGGGCCGCCGGGGAGGGCGGTCCCGCCGG
Organism: Streptomyces sp. NPDC060194; assembly: GCF_042728285.1. Taxonomy (NCBI): domain Bacteria; kingdom Bacillati; phylum Actinomycetota; class Actinomycetes; order Kitasatosporales; family Streptomycetaceae; genus Streptomyces; species Streptomyces sp. NPDC060194. The sequence goes on from NZ_JBHWZH010000245.1 coordinate 1,402, forward strand.
TGCCGAGGCGGAGGTCCAGAACGGCGCCCCGGGCATCGGCTTCCGCCTGCTGCTGCCCCTCTGCCTGGTGATGGCCTTCGCCTACATCGGGGACGCGACCGTCTCCAACTGGAGCGCGAAGTACCTGCAGGACGTGCTCGGCGGTTCCGAGGAGGCCGCGACCCTCCCGTACAACGCGTACATGGTGACGACGCTCGTCGGAAGGGCGGTCGGGGACGTGGGGGTGCGGCGGTTCGGCGCGGTCGCGGTGGCCCGGGCGGGGGCCGTGCTCGGGGCGTTCGGGTTCCTGATGGTCGCCGTGGCGCCGGGAGTGTGGGCGGGTGTCGCGGGGTTCACCGTCCTCGGGCTCGGGCTGTGCGTGATCGTGCCGCAGACCTTCGCCGCCGCGGGGCGGCTCGCCGCCCGCAGCGGCCGGCCGGGGGACGTCGGCTCCGCCGTCGCGCGGCTCAACGTCTTCAACTACGTGGGGTTCCTGATCGGGTCGCCCCTGGTCGGTGTCGTCGGCGATCTCTGGAGCTACCGCTGGGCGATGCTCGTCCCGGCCGTCCTCACCCTCATGACCTTGCTGTACGCCCGCTCGTTCGCGGACGGCGCCGCCCGATACGGTGGCTGGCATGAGCGGGCGCGCGCAGCTGATGTGGGACCAGGCGGTCACGGGCTATGACTTCGGTGACGGGCATCCGATGGATCCCGTCCGGCTGGAGCTGACCCGCAGGCTCGTCGGGGCCTTCGGCCTCGACGAGGGCCAGGGGCTGAAGGTGGTGGCCGGCCGGCCCGCCGGGGACTCGACGCTGCGGCTCGTCCACCGGGCGGACTACGTGTCGGCGGTCAAGGCGGCCTCCGCCGATCCGGCGGTCGCCGACGCGGGCTACGGGCTCGGGACCGTGGACGACCCGGCCTTCGCCGGCATGCACGAGGTCTCCGCGTTGATCGCCGGGCAGTCGGTGGGGGCCGCGGAGGCCGTGTGGCGCGGCGAGGCGGACCACGCGGTCAACTTCGCCGGCGGACTGCACCACGCCATGCCGGGCTCCGCCGCCGGCTTCTGCGTCTACAACGACGCGGCGCTCGCCGTCGCTCGGCTGCTCGAGCTGGGCGCCCAGCGGGTCGTGTACGTGGATGTCGACGTGCACCACGGGGACGGGGTGCAGGCGGCGTTCTGGGAGGACCCGCGGGTCCTGACGGTCTCGCTGCACGAGCACCCCCGCACGCTGTTCCCCCAGACCGGCTGGCCCGAGGAGACGGGTGCCAGGAGCGCGGAGGGCGGGGCCGTCAACGTGGCGCTGCCCGCCGGGACCGGCGACGAGGGCTGGCTGCGGGCCTTCCACGCGGTGGTGCCCGAGGTGGTGGCGGCGTTCCGGCCGCAGGTCCTGGTGACGCAGCACGGGGCCGACACGCACTTCGAGGACCCGCTGGCGCACCTGGCGGTGTCCCTCGACGCCCAGCGGGCGGTCCAGGAGGCCTGCCACGAGCTCGCGCACGAGCACGCCGACGGCCGCTGGGTGGCGCTCGGCGGCGGTGGCTACGCGGTGGTCGACGTCGTTCCGCGGTCCTGGACGCACCTGGTGGGCATCGCGGCCCACAGGCCGGTGGAGCCGACCGCGATGGTGCCGGAGGAGTGGCGGGACCAGGCGTACGCGTTGACCAGGACCCGGGGTCCGCTGCGGATGACGGACGGGCGGTGGCCGGTGTCGTGGCGGTCCTGGGACGACGGGTACGACCCGGCGGACCGGCTGGACCAGGCGATCCTGGCGACCCGGCGGGCCGTCTTCCCGCTGCACGGGCTGCTGGCCTGAGCGGAGGGCGAACTCGGCCACGGCAGCCGGGTGTTACTCCGACAGGGGCCGGTTTCCGGGTTTCGGTGCGGCGGCGCGGCGGGTCCGGGAGCATCGGCATGTGCTGAGTCCCGGGGCGTTGCGCGCCCATCTCGTCGCCACCCGGCTGGCGGGGGAGGTCGCCACACCGCGCGAGGCCGGTCTGCGGAGCTACCGGCTGCTCGCGGCCGGGGACCCGCGGGTGCTGCTCGGCCTCGAACCCGACGGGCGGTGGGGCGAGGCCGACGTCCTGCGGCTGATGGCCGAGAGGTGCGGGGTGTCGGACGATCCCCGGCAGGTGGCCGGCGGCGACGTGATCGACCCGGAGCGGACCGTCGCGGCGCTCGACGCCTTCGCCGAACGGCTCGGCGAGGCGGCCGGCCGTCACGTTCCGGTACTGATCGGAACGGGGCACCCGCACCGTCTGCTGGGCTTCTACGCCGCGCTGGCAGACGCTTTGTCGACGGCGGGATGTGAGGTGCTCAGCCCGTCGCAGGGTGTATCTGTCGACATAACGACCCGGTTCGGCCTACGCAGGTACAACCTCGACTACGTACGGGGCGTCGCGTTCGTGCGGGAAGCCGCGGGGCGGGAACGCGGTGGTGCGCCGGGCGCGCACAGCCACTCGCCACTGCCGGTTCGGGTGGCCCTCGGGGGTGCGCTGGAGGCCGGCGGTCCGCTGCCGGGCCTTGTGATCGGAGACCACGGGTGGGTCTGCGGTGCAGGTCAGTTGGGGTTCGAGACGATCGGTCTGGCGGACACGGACGATCCCTCCCTGTTCGTGGGGGAGGCGGAGGGGCGGGTGTCCGTCGTCGTTCCGCTTGATGACGCTGTGCGGTCCTCTTACTACCGACCGCTTACTCGCTATGTACTCAAACGAGCGTGTCTGTCACGGTAGGCCTTGGAACGCAGCTCCTCTTCCCCACTCGCACCACACGCCCCTACTCTGGGGAGTGAGCGCACAGCGACGAAGCGTCACCGGAAGGGGAAGCCGGTGCCCGCCGCGTGCGGAAGGTTCAGGTGTGTCATGGCTGCTGGCGAGAGGCCTCTGAACGAGGTCCAGTTCCTTACCGTGGCGGAGGTCGCCTCGGTGATGCGAGTGTCCAAGATGACCGTGTACCGCTTGGTGCACAGCGGTCATCTGCCCGCGATCCGGGTCGGCAGGTCGTTCCGCGTCCCGGAGCAAGCGGTTCACGAGTACCTTCGCGAGTCGTACGTGGGGGTGGAGACGGCCTAGAGGGCCTCGCCGGCCCTCGGATTTAAGGCTCGGAGCTCGGGCGGGTAGGCTGGGCCGACGTAGGTCGTGTGGGCCCATGCAGCCCCGCACCGAGAGATGAGAAAAAGCGAGGGTTGTCGTGGGCTCTGTTATCAAGAAGCGGCGCAAGCGGATGGCGAAGAAGAAGCACCGCAAGCTGCTGAAGCGCACGCGCGTCCAGCGTCGCAACAAGAAGTAGGCGACCGCTGTCCGCAGCGAACCGGCCGTGGCCCCACCACTGAACAGTGGTGGGGCC
>NZ_JBHWZH010000246.1:0-4665 GCF_042728285.1 Streptomyces sp. NPDC060194
CCCCCCGGATCATCAACAACAGGAGGGGGAAGTCATGCCGGACCCGAAGGCCGGAGGCCCCATTGCGGAGCCACGAAAAAGGTAACGGGGGGGGGAAGCCCAGGGCCAGGAACTCCAGCACCTCGTACTGGTCGGCGGGGAGCATCGGCGGCGCCATCAGACGCAGGTCGGAGATGCTCGTGCACCGGCGGGCGAGTTCGAGGACCTGCTCGTCGACGCCCAGGTCGCGCAGGACGGTGTCGGAGAACGCCGCGAAGAGCTTGTCCGGCTTCCGACCGGCATCCGGCGCGGGGTGCGAGCCGGCCTGCGCCTTCTCCTGCGCGTCGAAGAACTTCGGCATCTGCTCGATCATCTCGACGTTGCGCACCTCGAGACCCCGCGTCGCGTTGTTCGCCGTGAACCGCCGCTTGGTCGCCCACTTGATCGCCACGTCGTGGTGGGCCACCCGCAGCAGCGTGAACAGGTCGCTCCCGTCGTCGGGAGCGAGCAGCACCCCGCGGTAGGCCTTGGTGATCCGGATCGTGCGCACCCGCGGATCGCGGGCCGCCTCCAGCTTCTCCAGGTGCAGGCCCTTGTTGGAGCGCAGATCCTGCGTGCTCAGGGCGCGGAACTGCCGTACGGCGTCCTGTACTTCCTTCAGTACCGGCCGCGGTAGGGCGCCGAGATCGGCGAGGAAGTCCTCCGACAGGGCGAGACGGGGCATCGGCTACCTCACGGGTGAGCGGGAGCGGTCGCGGGGGTGGTCGCGGGGGTGGTTCGCCAAGGATGTCAGGGCGCGGGCCGCCGGCGACGGCCAACTCTGTTTCCGGTCACGGTCCGACGGCAGGTCACACCGTTGACACCCCGGCGCGCCCGTGTTTGCATCCCCGCATGCCGTCGCCCCAGCCGTTGACGCGCCGTAGGGCCGTGGACCTCGTCCGCGTTGCCGCCGCGCTCTGTCCGGTTGCCGGCTGACGCCTTCTCCGCTTGCGCACGTCCGGCCCGAGGGGCGGTGCTGAGGTGCGCCCCTGGTTGCGATCCCCCTTGAGATGACGAGGAACACCCATGCCTGCTGCCGTGTCGGATGTCCGGACGAATGACGAAGTCGCGTACGACCAAGAGAGGTTGAGGCAGTGGCGGGAGGGGGAGGCGCGGGCCGGCGGGGTGAGCCGGCGGGCGATGCTGGGGCTGCTGGCCGCGGCGGGTGCGGCGGGCGCGGTGCCGCTGGCGGCGCCGGCGCGGGCCGCGGCCGCCGAGCCGACGATACGCAAGCCGCTGCCGCCGGAGTGGTTCGTCCCGCGGGGGACGAACGCGGAGACGCGGTTCGAGGCACTGCGGGGGACGGGGCACACGACGCCGAACGAGCGGTTCTTCGTGCGCAACCACACGTCCACGCCGGTCCTCGACGCGGCGGAGTGGCGGCTGAAGGTGTGGGGGAGCGGGCTGCGCGGCCGGCACGCCGAGGACCGGCCGGTGGAGTTCGGGTACGACGACCTGCGACGGCTGCCGTCGGTGCGGCGGACCGCGTTCGTCGAGTGCGCGGGGAACGGGCGCAGCTTCTACGCGAGCCAGCAGGGTGAGACGGTGACGGGCACGGCGTGGACGCTCGGGGCGATCGGCGTCGCGCGGTGGCGCGGGGTGCGGCTCGGGGACGTGCTGCGGCGGGCCGGGGTCACCCGGTACGCCGAGGACGTCCAACCGCGCGGCCTGGACGCGGAGTTCGTCAGCGGCGGGGCGAACCTCGGACGGATCCGGCGGCCGCTGCCGCTGGCCAAGGCGCTGGACGACGTGCTGCTCGCGTACGAGATGAACGGGGAGCCGCTGCCGGCCGACCACGGCTACCCGGTGCGGGTGGTGGTGCCGTCCTGGATCGGGATCTCGTCGATCAAGTGGGTCGGCGACATCGAGGTGTCGGAGGAACCGCTGTACTCACCGTGGAACACCACCCTGTACCGGCGGTTCGGCCCCGCGTACCCGCCGGAGGGCAGCGCGCCGCTCACCCGGCAGACGCTGAAGAGCGCCTTCGAGCTGGCGAGCGGGGCGGTCTTCACGACCGGGGAGCGCACGACGCTGCACGGCCGCTCGTGGTCCGGTGCGGGGGCCGTCGCGAAGGTCGAGGTCAGCACCGACGGCGGGGAGCGGTGGCGGCGCGCCCGGCTGCACGACGTGCCGCGCGCGGACACCTGGACCCGCTGGTCCCTCGACTGGCGGCCGGACACCCCGGGCCCGGCCGCGCTGCTCGCCCGCGCCACCGACGTCCGCGGCCGCACCCAGCCGGCGACGTCCGTGCCGAACGCGCAGGGATACCTGTTCGACGTGGTGGTCCGGCACCCGGTCACGGTGGTGTGAGCGGGGTGAGACGACGGTCACAGGAGTGACCCCCGGTGCGCCGGGTACCCGCGCAACCCACGCGCGGATCCCGCGCACCGGCCCCGCACCGCCCCGCACCCCCACCGGCCCGCCGTCCCGAACAGCCGACTACAGTGTTCGACTGCTTACGACGACTGACGCCGCGAGAACGAGAGACACCCGCCATGAGCAGCAGTGATACCGCGTACGCGCCGATCTACGACGACCTGATCGAGGAGTTCGGCGACGTGCTCGCCGAGTCCCGCGAGGCCGCCGAGGAGACCAACCGCGCCTCCGAGGAAGCCCTCGACTGGAGTGACCTCAAGGGCGACCGGCGCGACGTCTGACGCGGCGGCGGAACGGGTGGGCCATGGCCGGGCTGCCGGACCTCGGACCGCCGGCCCCGCGGGCGCCGGCCCGTACGGGGATCGGCGGCGGGTGGCCGCGGGGGCCGGTCCGCCGGCCGCACGTCTGCGCGTGAGCCTGCCCGGCCGGATCCGTGCCCGCGCTGAACGGCAGACGGTCGGGGACGTGGGCCGCCGCCCCGCGTGAGGCGCCGCGGTTCCGGTCCGCACACCGGCGGGACGTCAACCGGGCCACGATCAAAGGGTGTTGACACCTCCGTGATCCGCCCGGCATCGTCGCCCGGTGGAGATGGACAACCTCACAGCGGTCGAACGCCGTGTCGCGGACGCCTACGCGGTCGCCGCCTCCCTGGACCTGCGGGTCCCGGACCCCGACACGGGGGCTCCGGAGCGGCCCGAGGACGGGGGCGGCTGGGGCCCGGAGCGGACCGTACGGGCCTCCGTCATCAGGGAGTTGCTGCTCAGCCGGCCGGCGGAGGACGGGCGGATACCCGGGCTGCGGATCGCCGGGATCCGGATCACCGGCTGTCTGCGCCTGCCGTACGGCGGCGTCGACTGCGAGGCCTCGTTCCTCGACTGCCACTTCGAGGAGGCCCCGAACCTCTACGGTGCGCGGATCCGGCAACTCGGCTTCCCCGGCTCGTTCCTGCCCGGGCTCGTCGCCGCCACGATCCGCGTCGACGGGGTCCTGCGGCTCACTGACTGCCGTGTCCCCGGCCCGGTGCGGCTCGGCGGCGCCCAGATCACCGGCGCGGTCTTCATGGACGGCGCGCACATCGGGACCGAGGCCGCCGACGAGCCCGTCCTGCTCCTGAACCACGCGCAGCTCGGCGGGGACCTCTGGGCCCCGAAGCTGGTCGTGGAGGGTGAGGCCCGGATGGAGGGTGCGTCCGTCACGGGCTCGGTGAACCTGCGGGAGGCCGCGTTCAGCCGACCCGGCGGCACCGCGCTCCACGCCGACGCCCTCGCGGTCGGGATCGACCTCAACGCCTGGCGGCTGCGCTCCGAGGGGCACATCGACCTGCGCGGCGCGCGCGTGCCCGGTCGGCTGGTCCTGTCCAACGCCAGGCTCTCCCACCCCGACGGCTACGCGCTGCGAGCCAGCAGCACCGTCGTCGGCGAGCTGTGGATGCGGGAAACCCGGATCGCCGGGGCCGTCAATCTGCGGCGTTCCCAGATCGAGGTCGTCCACGTCCCCTCCGACGTCTGGCCCGACCGTCTCCGCCTCGACGGCCTCACCTACACCGCCCTCGACCCCGCCGAACCCGCCACCGCCCGCCTCCCCATGCTGGAGCGCGACCCCCGCGGCTACGTCCCGCACGCGTACGAGCAGCTCACCGCCGCCTACCGCCGGATCGGCGACGACGCCTCCGCCCGCACCGTGCAGCTCGCCAAGCAGCGCCGGCACCGGGCCACGCTCGTGCGGTACGCCCGTGCCTGGGGGTGGGTGCAGGACGCGACGGTCGGCTACGGCTTCCGCCCGATGCGGGCCGCGGGGTGGCTCTTCTCGCTCCTGCTCGCCGGCTCGCTCGCCTTCGCCGTCGACCGGCCGCGGGCGCTCAAACCGGAGGAGTCCCCTGACTTCTCCCCGGTGTTCTACGCGCTCGACCTGCTCCTGCCGATCATCGACTTCGGGCAGGAGCGGGCGTACACACCGGAGGGGTGGACGCAGGGGCTCGCCTACCTGCTGATCATCGCCGGGTGGATCCTCGCGACGACGGTCGTGGCGGGCGTGACCCGCACGGTCAGCCGGCAGTAGGCCCGCGACCGATGCGGAACACCAGCTCGGGCCGGTCCCACGCCACCGCGGGCGGGTTCGCCGGCACGACCCCGGCGGGGACCGCCCCGACGCTGCGGTAGAAGCCCTCGGCGGGCGGGTGCGACACGACCCGCACGGCCTCCAGTCCGGCCGCCCGGGCCCGGTCCGCCATGTGCGCGGCGAGGAGCCGGCCGACGCCGCGGCCCTGCGCGG
>NZ_JBHWZH010000247.1:0-4579 GCF_042728285.1 Streptomyces sp. NPDC060194
GGCGGCCGGGGCCGATTGTCCGGTCAGGGGTTCAGGGGCCGTAGACCTGGAACTCGAACAGCGAGATCCCGTACGGGGTCGCCCTGGTCTGGCCGAGGACGCGGACGTACCGTCCGTTCCCCGTGACGTTCAGGGTGTCCGTGCCGCCGTCACCGGTGGTGGTGGCGAACAGGTCCTGATACGTCCCGAAGTTCGGGTCGTTCGAGACCTGCACCCGGTAGCCCCGGGCGTACGCGGCCTCCCACTTCAGGACCACCCTGCCCACGGCCCTGGCCGAACCGAGGTCGACGTTGATCCACTGGTTGTCCTGGAAGGCGCTGGCCCAGCGGGTGGCGTCGCTGCCGTCGACGGCCTTGGCCGGGGAGAGGTCCCCGTTCTCCGAGGAGGAGGCCCAGGCGTTCCTGCCCTGCGAGAGCAGGTTCCCGCCGCCTCCGCCGGTGTCGGTGGTGACGGAGAGGGCCGACGAGGCCGCCGAGACGTTGCCGGCCGCGTCCACCGCGCGGACCGTGTAGCCGTACGCGGTTCCGGCGTTGAGCCCGGTGTCGGTGTAGGTCGTGCCGGAGGGGGTCGCGACCCGGGTGCCGTCCCGGAAGAGCTGGTAGCCGGTGACGCCGACGTTGTCGGTGGCGGCGTTCCAGCGCAGCGAGACGCTGCTGGTGGTCTTTCCGGTACTGGTCAGCCCGCCGGGAGCGGTGGGCGCGGTGGTGTCGCCGCCGCCTCCGCCGGTGTCGGTGGTGACGGGGACGGCCGCGGAGGCCGCCGAGACGTTGCCGGCCGCGTCCTTGGCGCGGACGGTGTAGGAGTAGGCGGTGGCGGCGCTCAGCCCGGTGTCGGTGTAGGTCGGCGTGGCGGCCGAGCCGACGCGGGTGGTGCCGCGGTAGACGTCGTAGCCGGTGACCCCGGTATCGTCGGTGGACGCGGTCCACGACAGGGTGACGCTGGTAGAGGTCTTCGCGGTGGACTTGAGCCCGGTCGGGACGGTCGGGGCCTGGGTGTCCTCCACCGGCGGCTCGCCGCCGTAGAGGTCCGCGAGGCTGATGCCGGTGGTGCTGCCCGCGCCGCCCAGCCTGACCTGGTGGTCGAGGCTGACGAACTTGCCGCCGCTCTGCCACAGGGCCGGCTTGAGCAGGGCGTACTTGGCCTCGTCCCACGTCTCCCAGTCGTTCAGGAGCAGGCCGCCGGTGTCACCGGAGTTCGGGTTCAGGACCCAGAACGTCTGGTGGATCCTGTTCTCGACGATCAGGTCGCGCAGCGCGGTCATCCACTTCTGGTTGGGGCCGTTGTCCATGAACCCGCCCCACTCTCCGATGACCAGCGGGGAGACGTTCTGCTTGTGCAGGTAGAGCCAGTTGGGGTCCCAGACGTCCCGCTCCAGGGTCTGCCGGTTCCAGTCGCCCTGGAACCAGGGCTGCTGGAAGACCAGCGGCCCGTAGTCGTGCGGGGAGTAGACGAGCTGGTCCTGGTTCGCCCCGAGGTTCACCGGGTGGTCCTTGGCGCCGCGGAGGTTTCCGCCCCACCAGTTGAAGTGGTAGTCGAGCTCGGCCGTCGAGGACCAGGACTTGCCGGCCTTCGGGTAGATCTCGATGCCCTCGCAGAGCACCAGGACGTTCGGGTTGATCGCCAGGATCCGCTTGCCGGCGGTCTCGCAGGCGTACTTGAAGTTGTCCTGGTCGGTCGAGCTGTCCCACTTGGCGCGCGGGGACTCGGTCTGCTTGCCGTGCGGCTCGTTCTTGACGTCCATCGCGACGATGGTGTCGTTGTTCTTGTAGCGGTCGGTGACCCACTCCCAGCCCTGGTAGAACTGCTCGGTCGTGATCGCGCCCTTCCACCAGACCGGGTAGATGTGGCCGGAGTTGTCGGCCTCGGCGCTGTGCACGTCCAGCATCACCTTGATGCCGTACTTCTCGCAGAGGTCGAGCCAGTAGTCCCAGACCTGGAGGGTCGTCAGGTCCTTCAGCTCGGGGTTGGCGTAGGTGTTGACCCCGCTGGGGACGGCGGCCTGGCCGTTCTTCCACTCGATGAGGAGCTGGGTGGAGATCGGGACCCGGACGATGTTGATGCCGCGGTCGGCCATCGACTTGGTGATCTTGGTGATGTTGCCGGACCACAGGCCGTGGAAGACCCGCTCGGAGGCGTTGAAGCCGAACCAGTTGGTGCCCGTCATCCAGACCTTGTTGCCGTCCTCGTCGACGATCTGGTTGCCGGCGGTGTGCAGCCAGTCCTTGCCGGTCCCGGTCGACTGCGCCTTGGTGCGGGCGGAGACGGCGGTCGAGGCGGCGGAGACGTTGCCGGCGGCGTCGCGGGCGCGGACGGTGTAGCTGTAGGCCGTGTCGGCCGTGAGCCCGGAGTCGGTGTAGGTCGTGGTGGTGACCGGCGTGGCGTTGACCTTGGTGGTGCCGCGGTAGACGTCGTAGCCGGTGACCCCGGTGTCGTCGGTGGACGCGGTCCACGACAGCGGGACCGAGCTGGTCGTGGTGGAGCCCGCCCTCACCCCGCCGGGCACGGTCGGGGCCTGGGTGTCGGTGCCGCCGCCACCGGTGTCGGTGGTCACCGCGAGGGCCGCGGAGGCGGGCGAGGTGTTGCCGGCCGCGTCACGCGCCCGGACGGTGAAGCTGTACGCGGTCGCCGCGGTCAGGCCGGTCGCGGTGTACACGGTGCCGGTGACGGGGGCGGTGTTGACCTTCGTGGTGCCCCGGTACACGTCGTAGCCGGTCACCCCGACGTTGTCGGTGGCCGCGGTCCAGGAGAGGGAGACGCTGGTCGCGGTCTTGCCGGTGCTCCGCAGCGCCGTCGGCGCGGTCGGGGCCTCGGTGTCCCCGGTGCCGCCGCTCTCGGGCACGGCCGGGTAGGCGTTCTTGACCAGCATCTCGAACTGCTTGTCGAACCAGTGGCCGGCGAGCGGGGCGTCCGGGAGCGCGCCCGTCTTGTTGCCGCCGCCCGCGGGCGCGTTGAAGTCCGGGTCGCACATCGGGTCCCGGCGCTTGCCCTCGTCGTTCGGGATGTCCTTGCTCGCCCCGTCTGACTCGCCGGGCGGCTTGACCCAGACGTAGGCGTCGATGTGCGAGGCCGGGAAGCCCTGCGGGCTCGCCTGCGGCGGTGCGCCGAGGCCGGCACCGGAGGTGTTGCACCACAGGCCGCGGTGCGCGCGCCGGTCGGCCTTCGACTCGCCGACGAAGGTGTCGAGCGCGGTGCTGGTGGACTCCTTGGCGGGCCGGTCGGCGCCGCCCCAGCCGTTGCGAGAGGTGTCGATCAGCATGCCGGTCGAGGCCGGCCAGCCCGCCGCGACCAGTGCCGCGTGGGTGGCCGCGGTGAAGTCGGACTCGTCGAAGTTGCCGTTCCACTCGAAGTACTTGCCGCTCTTGACCGGTTGCCCGCCGATCTGCTTGTTCGGGTCGGTGAGGAACGGCTCGGCGGTGGGCGTGTAGTTCGAGACGTTGGTGATCAGGCCGTCGACGCTCTTGAGGCCGTCGGTGGTGCCCTTGACCACGTCCGTGTAGAGCTGGACGGTCTGAGCGAGGTTGTTGTCCCAGCCCAGCCAGCCCGAGTGGGCGAAGTCCATGTACGTGTACACGTTCGGGATCGCGTGCAGCTTGTTCAGCGCGTAGCGCACGGCGTCGACCTGGAGTCCGCTGGACTTGGCCTGGGCGCACTCGGGGTCGGAGAGGTTGGTGACCAGGTTCGGCAGACCGTCCGGCTCGATCACGGTCGTGATGCGGATGTCCTGGTACTTCGGGTTGGCGAAGACGGTCGCCATCGCGTCGATGTACTCGGTCTTGTAGCGGGCCAACCCGGCTGCGGTGAGGGGGAGTTCACCGTTGGACGCGAGTGCGGCACAGTCGCGTCCGGGCAGGTCGTAGACCACGACGGTGGCGGTGATCGGCTGACCCGGCTTCTTCTGGGCGAGCGCGAGGTCGAGGTGGTCGGCGAGGCTCTTGCGGCCGGCGTTGGCGGCGCCGCCCCCGACGGCCGCGATCCGGTCCATCCAGACGGCCGTCGGGTACGACTGGACCGTCTTCATCTTCGCCTTGAGCGAGGCGTCGGCCGTCTTCTCGATGGTGCCGGCGACCAGTTCAGCGTAGTCGGGGTTCACGTACGCGGTGGCGCCCGCGAACGGGTTGTCGACGTGCGCCTCGGCCGCGGCGAGTTCGGTGGTGTCGGGGGCGGTCAGGTCGCCGGGCAGGGCGACGGCCGCGGCGGCGGTGACCGCTGCGGTGGCCGTGGCGAGCGAGGCCACGACGCGGGGTCTCTTTCCGAGGAGTTTCACGGCTGTCCTTCACTGGACGGTGAGGGGGGACGATCCGTCCGTACGCGACGGGCTGCGGTGCCGCTGCGGGGACGGCGAGCGTGTCGGTTGATGCGCGGGATGCATGGGAGCGCTCCCACATCCGGAAGAGTGCTCGCGTCCGGGCATCAGGGGAAGACCCGTGCACCGACCGGGAAGTTCCCGACGTGTCTACCGACCGATCGGAGGGCGGTTTCGAGACAGGCGGCGCCCAGCTCGTCGACGCCGACTACGCGCTGGGCGCCGTTGACCCGTTCAGGCCGTCGCCGACGGCAAGCGTGTTGTGCCGCGGGACGC
>NZ_JBHWZH010000248.1:0-4528 GCF_042728285.1 Streptomyces sp. NPDC060194
GGGCAGATCGTGTGTCACGTGATGACCCCGTCCCAGGAGCAGCGGGACGAGCACCGCGCGGCTAGTCCTCGCCGAGGTACGCCTTGCGGACGTTCTCGTCGTGGAGGAGGCTCTGGCCGGTGCCGGTGAGGACGACCTGGCCGACCTCCATGACGTGGCCGTGGTCGGCGAGCGAGAGGGCCGCCTGGGCGTTCTGCTCGACGAGCAGGATGGTGGTGCCCTGCGCCTTGAGCTCGCTGATGGTCGCCATGATCTTCTGCATCATGATCGGCGAGAGCCCCATGGACGGCTCGTCGAGCATGAGCAGCTTGGGCTGGGACATGAGCGCGCGTCCCATGGCGAGCATCTGCTGCTCACCGCCGGAGAGGGTTCCCGCGGCCTGCTTGCGGCGTTCCCCGAGGATGGGGAAGAGGTCGTAGGCGCGCTGGACGTCCTTGGCGATGCCCGCCTTGTCGTCGCGCAGGAACGCGCCGAGGAGCAGGTTGTCCTCGATGGTCATGCGCGGGAAGATGTGCCGGCCCTCGGGGGAGTGGGCGAGCCCGAGGGAGACGATCTCGTGGGCCGGGATCTTCTTGAGCGACTTGCCGTTGAACTTGATCTGGCCGCCGACGGGCTTGAGGAGCCCGGAGAGGGTGCGCAGGGTGGTCGTCTTGCCGGCGCCGTTGGTGCCGATGAGGGTGACGATCTCGCCTGCCTCGACCGTGAACGAGATGCCCTTGACGGCTTCGATCTTGCCGTAGGCGACGCGCAGGTCCTCGACCTCGAGCAGTGCGGTCATCGGTCGTTCTCCTGGTTCGGGCCGGTGGCGGCGGCTTCGGCCGCGGTCACTTCGGCGGCTTCCTCGTCGCCGGGGGCGCCTTCGAAGGGTTCGCCGAGGTAGGCGGCGATGACGCGTTCGTCGCCCTGGACGGTGGCGCTGTCGCCCTCGACGAGCTTCTGGCCCTGGACGAGGACGGCGACGCGGTCGCAGAGGTTGAAGATGAAGCGCATGTCGTGCTCGATGACGAGGACGGCGATGCCCATGTCGCGGATGGCGAAGACGAGTTCCTCGGTGGCGCGGGTCTCCTGCGGGTTCATGCCCGCGGTGGGCTCGTCGAGGAGGAGCAGGCCGGGGTCGCTGGCGAGGGCGCGGGCGATCTCGAGCTTGCGCTGCTCGCCGTAGGGGAGGTTGCGGGAGAGGTGGTCGGCCTTCGCGGCGAGGCCGACGAACTCCAGCAGTTCCATGGCGCGCTCGCGGGAGGCGGCTTCGGCCTTGTGGAAGCCGGGTCCGCGCAGGACGGCGGACCAGAAGCCCTCCTTGGTGCGGGTGTGCCGGCCGACGAGGACGTTCTCCAGGACAGTCATGTTGGCGAAGAGCCGGATGTTCTGGAAGGTGCGGGCGACGCCGGCGGCGGTGACCGCGAAGGACTTCGCCGGCAGCACCTCGCCCTTGTACCGGACTTCGCCCTCGGTGGGGATGTAGAGGCCGGTGAGGCAGTTGAAGAAGGTGGTCTTGCCGGCGCCGTTGGGGCCGATGAGGCCGACGATCTCGCCGCTGTTGACGGTGAGGTCGACGTTGTTGACGGCGGTGAGTCCGCCGAACCGCATGGTGACGCCGCGGGCGTCGAGGACGGCGTCGCCCGGGGTGGTCGCGGGTGCGCGGTCCTCTGTGGTGGTGTCGGTGGTCATGGTCAGGCCCCTGCCTTGGTGAGGACGGTGGGAGCTTCGGCGTCCTCGTGGAATTCGAGCTGCCGGCGCCGGTTGGGGATGAGGCCCTCGGGGCGGAAGCGCATCAGCAGGATGAGTGCGAGTCCGAAGGCGAGGAGCTGGTAGTCGCCGAGGAACTGGAGTTTGTTGGGGATGAGGAAGAGCAGTGCGGCACCGACGAGGGGCCCGCTGACCGTTCCCATGCCGCCGAGGACGACCGCGGCGAGGAGGAAGGCCGAGTTGGGCGGGATGGGTCCGGCGAAGAGGTACTGCTCGGGTGTCACGGTGTAGGTGACGTGGGCCTGGACGGTGCCGGCGAGTCCGGCGAGGGCGGCGCCGACGGCGAAGGCGATGAGCTTGACGCGGAAGCCGTTGATGCCCATGGCGAGGGCGGCGGTCTCGTCCTCGCGGATGGCGACCCAGGCGCGTCCGATGCGGGAGTCGGCGCTGCGTCGGAAGACGAGGACGACGACCGCGGTGATGAGGAGCATCAGGAAGAAGTAGTTGGCGAACCGGCCGATGGTGAAGCCGGCGATGGTGTGCTGGGCTCCGAAGTCGAACCCGAGGATGTTGAGGTTCGGGATCGAGGAGATGCCGTTGGACCCGTTGGTGAGGTCGGGTCCCGAGGTGCCGTCGAGGTTGTTGACACCGATGCGGAAGATCTCACCGAAGCCGAGGGTGACGATGGCGAGGTAGTCGCCGCGCAGTCGCAGGGTGGGGGCGCCGATGAGGACGCCGAAGACGAGCGACGCGGCGGCGCCGACGAGGACGGCGGCCCAGAAGGGGAAGTGGACGCCGAAGGGGGAGCTGGGCGATCCGGAGACCAGGGCCGCGGCGTAGGCGCCGACGCCGAGGAAGGCGACGTAGCCGAGGTCGAGGAGGCCGGCGAGGCCGACGACGATGTTCAGGCCGAGGGCGACGGTCCCGAAGATCAGGATGTAGACGCCGACGGTGGCGTACTGGTCGTCGGTCTGGGTGAAGGGGAACATCGCGGCGGCGATGAAGGCGCCCCAGATGGTGATGGTCTGGTGCCGGGCGGTGATCTGGCCGGCCTGGGCGACGAGTCCCGACTTGTTGAGCGCGGCGAAGCCGAATGCGGCCGTGATGAGGAAGCCGACGAAGATCTCGTCGTACTCGGTGCCGATGCCGTAGGTGAAGACGGTGAGGGCGAGGCCGAGGACGGCGACGATGATCAGGATCTCGGCCCAGGAGGGCAGGGCGGGGGCGCGGCGGGCGGTGCCGCCGGCGAAGGCCGCCTTGACGTTCTCGAGGCCGTGGCGCAGGCGGTGCCTGGTGAGGTCCCAGCCCTTGTCGTCGGGGTCGATCGGGTCGGCTGCGGGGCGCTCGAAGGGCAGGGCGAGGGCGCCGACGAGGGCGGCCGCCGAGCCGATGGCCGCGAGGTAGCCGCCGGGTTCGAGGTTGACGACGCCGCCGAGCTGGAAGGTGATCGCGAGGACCGTGTACCAGGTGGTGGCGAACGCGGCGAGGGCGGCGAACCGGATCGCGCCGTCGGCGCCGGCGGGGGTGAGCCAGCGCAGGCCCTTGACGCCGTAGGAGGACAGGGCGAACAGGAGCGTGAGGACGCTGCCGACGAGGGTGAGGACCTGGAGTCCGCCGGGGTAGCCGTAGACGGTGAGGTCCCCGGGGAAGGCGCTGGTCCAGGTCCAGGCGAGGAAGGTGGAGACCAGGGTGAGCGCGGCGCCGCCGGTGGCGAGGGCGCGGGCGGTGCGTTCGGGGATGCCGATGAGGCCGGTGTCCGCCGGGGCGGTCGGGCTCTTCGGGGTCTCCGGCGTGGTGGTCTGTGTGTCGGTGGTGTTCATGGGATTCACGCCCTGTCCGCGACGCGCTCGCCGAGCAGGCCCTGGGGCCTGAGCAGCAGTACGAGAATGAGGAGTACGAAGGCCCAGACGCTGGCCCAGGACTGGCTGCCGAACTGGTCCATGCCGGGAACGTCGGCGATGTAGGCGGTGGCCAGGGTCTCGGCGACACCGAGGACGAGGCCGCCGATCATGGCGCCGTAGATGTTGCCGATGCCGCCGAGGACGGCGGCCGTGAACGCCTTGAGGCCGAGGATGAAGCCCATCGTGTACTTGATCTCGCCGTACTTGAGGCCGTTGGCGACGCCTCCGACGGCGGCGAAGAGGGCTCCGAGGGCGAAGGCGACCACGATGATGCGGTTGGTGTTGATGCCCATGAGCTTGGCGGTGTCGGGGTCCTGGGCGGTGGCCTGCATCCCGCGACCGGTGCGGGTCTTCATGACGAAGTACCCGAGCACGGCCATGCTGATGGGCGCCGCGCAGAGCAGGAAGATGTCACCGGTCTGGATGGTGACGGATCCGATGTGGAAGGGGCCGCCCTCGATCTGGGGGAAGGGGCGGGCGGACTTCGCTTCGGGGAACCAGGCCCAGACCGCCTGCTGCAGGGCGAGCGAGAGGCCGATGGCGGTGATGAGGGGGGCGAGCCGCGGTCCGCCGCGGAGGGGCCGGTAGGCGAATCGTTCCGCCCCGACGGCGACGAGCGAGGCGACCAGGATGGCGCCTATCAGCATGAGGGGGAGGGCCACCCACATGGAGGTGTCCTCAGGGAGCACCCACAGGTGGACGGCGAGCGCTCCGAATGCTCCCATCATGAAGATCTCGCCGTGGGCGAAGTTGATGAGCTGGACGATGCCGTAGACCATGGTGTAGCCGATGGCGACGAGCCCGTACATGGATCCCAGTAGCAGGCCGTTGACCAGCTGCTGCGGCAGTTCGTTCACCGCATGTCCTCCGAGACGTTCGGATGAATTTCGACGGATGTGTCCGGATAGGGGTCCGCGCGGGGCGCTTGTGGATCAGCGCCC